>DASQGS010000062.1:0-14619 GCA_035632455.1 Thermoanaerobaculia bacterium
CTCGGCAACAGTCAGGGTTTGAGCGAACGCGCTCACAGATGCCAGACACGCCGCTATGATTGTGAAGAGCCGGAATGCAGGCTTCATCTCGTCACCTCCGCGCCACACACGGTCGAGGAACTATTCCGGGGACCGCGCAAAGCCTAGCACAGCCTGGGTTTCAAGGCGATTGGCGAGAGGACTATAGCTCGAGCATCAGCTCAAGCATCGCGTGCGGGCTTTCTGCCGACGCTCATGTCACGCGAATCAGCCGGTTCCTCAGGGCAGTAGAAGTCACGCCTCCGGTCGAGGTCCTCGCGAACGTTGCGCTTGAACTGCTCCTCGCCGCCCTTGGCCATCTGCTCCGCGATATAGCCGGCGATGTCGACGATCTCGGTGCGCATCCGCACAGTCGTGAAGACGTTCGGAATTCGTCCGGGGACCTGAACGTGATGCAGGCCGCCGCTGTAGGCGATCAGCATGCGCCCGTCTTTCATCGCCAGGAGGATGTCCACGATGCCGCCGCGCACGGTCATGGGATTGCCGTGCAGATCGAGGCCGGTCTCGCGCTTCATGCGTCCCTCGGGAGCGATGATGACCATCGATTGCGGGTCGATCTTCTCCAGCACCTGGTACCAGGTGTGGTCGCGCTCGCGAGTGATGGAGATGACGTGGTGGGCGACGAAGCGGAAGATCAGGCCGACCAGCGGGCGGCCGGTCGTCTTGTCGGCTGCGGGGACGACACCGTGCGCCGCCAGGCGCCAGATGAACGAGTTGGGGACGCCGCCGAGGAAGACCGGCTCGAACAGGCTCGTGTGGTTGAGGAAAGCCACGAGCCGGATGTTCTTCCACGGGTTCGGCAGCACGTTGCCCACCCAGGCGAAGTCGTGCCGGTAGAAGATCTTGCTCAGGTACTTGAGAAAAATCAGCGTCGAGAAGACAAGCGCACTGCGAAAGATCGCCACGGTGGAGATGAGGGTAATCACACGGCGCGCCGCCGTCAACGGCAGTGAGGCCACCGGTTGTAAGTGTTACGAGAGTTTGAGTTTCTTGAATGCCTTCGGTATTTCCGCCGTGAACGTCATGTGCTCGCCGGTGGTGGGGTGGTTGAACCCGAGGAGTCGCGCGTGCAGCCCGAGGCGGCCGAGCGGGTTGGTCCTGGCGCCGTAAAACGTGTCCCCGGCGACGGGATGTCCGGCCTCGGAGAAGTGAACCCGGATCTGGTTCTTGCGGCCGGTCTCGAGTGTGACCTCGACCAACGAATAGCGGCTTCCGGAGTCTAGCGTGCGATAGTGCGTGACGGCGAATTTGGCGTCGGGATGGGCGGCTACGCTGGCCATGCGCAGCGATTTCTCCTCGCGCAAATAGGATCTGATCGTGCCTTCGGGTGGATCGAGCGTTCCCTCGACGACGGCGACATAGACGCGGTCGACGTCGTGCTCCGCGAATCGGTCCTTGAGCGCCTCTCGGGCGGTGAAGTTCTTCGCGAAAACGAGAACCCCCGAGGTCTCGCGGTCGAGGCGATGAACCACATGGATGCGCTGCTCGCCCTTCTCTTTGAGGTAAGCGTTCAGGTAGGCCTGAGCAGTCGCCTCGCGTTCGGTGGGGCTGGCTACGGTCAATAACGCGTGCGCCTTCAGCACGACGATGACGTCATCATCCTCGTGGAGGATGGTCAGCGACGGCGGGAGATTGTTGGTCGCGACCTTTTGCGCTATCTCGACGACCTCGCCTCGCGCGAGGGTGCGCTTGCCGTCCTTCGCGATCTCGCCGCCGACTCGAACCCGCCCGGTCTGAAGCATCTTGCGCAGCGTGGTCTTCGAGGAGTCGGGAAACATCGCCGCCAGAGCCTCGAGCAATGGCGACGGCACGGCGATCGTACGGCGCATCACGAGGATGATAGCAGTGGCCGACTTTGTAAGTTCGGCCACTGTTTCTGCTACAGTTCGAGGCGCCGGCGAGGGTCTCGAACCCCCGTCTTTGGCCGGTGGGAGTGACATGGAATCGAGTCTCGAGATCGGATTTCTGCGAGCGTCCGAAAAGGCCGCGATCGCCGCCGCCCGGACGATGGGGTACGGCAAGCGCAAGTACTCGGATCAGGTGGCCGTGGAGGCGATCCGCGAGGAGCTCAATCGGCTGCGGATGCGCGGCACGGTGGTCATCGGCGAGGGGGAGCGCGACAAAGCGCCGATGCTCTACGTCGGCGAGCCGTTGGGTCGCGGCTGGAATGAGTCCGGCGATTTTCCGAACATCGACATCGCCGTCGATCCGCTCGAGGGCACGAACCTCTGCGCGACGGGCGCGGCGAATGCCATCGCGGTTTTATCCGCCTCGGAGAAGGGTGGGTTGCTCAACGCGCCGGACGTCTACATGGACAAGCTCGTCGTCGGGCCGACCGCCGCCGAGTATGTGAGCCTCAACAATTCCGTTCATGAGAATCTCAACCAGATGGCCGCGGCGTTCAAGCGCGACGTCGACGAGCTCACGATCGTCGTGCTCGATCGCGAGCGCCATCACGACCTCATCGCCCAGGTTCGCGAAGCCGGAGCGCGCATCAAGCTGATCACGGACGGCGACCTCTCGGCGGGCATCGCCGCAGCCGTCCGCGGAACCGGTGTTCATGGCGCGATGGGAATCGGCGGTGCGCCCGAGGGCGTGCTCACCGCGGCCGCGATGCGCTGCCTCAACGGCCGGATGCAGGGTCGCCTCAAACCTCTGGAGAAGTGGCAGGAGGAGCGGCTCAAGGCGATGGGGTACACCGATACCGAGAAGATCTACGACACCGCTGATCTCGCCTCCGGCAACGACATCATCTTCAGCGCCACCGGCGTTACCGACGGCGATCTGCTGCGCGGAGTTCGCTTCTTCGGCGGCGGCATTCGCACCTCGTCGCTCTTCATGTCGCTCAAGACGAACACCATCCGCTTCGTCGACACGATCTACCGCGAAGAGGGCTCGAAGCTGGCGGTGAGTTTCACGTAGGAAATCCTCATGGCTGCGCATCCCGAGGGCGAGTTTCTGCTGCCGGTCTTCCCGCTGCCGAATCTTGTCTTCTTCCCGCACACGCGCCTTCCGCTGCACGTATTCGAGCCGCGCTATCGCCAACTCGTCAGCGACGCCCTGGAGGGCGAGAATCGCTTCGGAATCGTGCTGCTGCGCCCGGGCTGGGAGGCCAACTACTTCGGGACGCCGCCGGTCTACGATTGCGGGACCCTCGGTATTCTCGAGCAGGCGCAGCCACTCGATGACGGCCGCTACAACATCCTCGTCCGCGGCGAGGTCCGCTTTCGCGTCGTCGGCGAGGTGCGGCACCAGCCGTATCGAACCTTGCGCGTGATTGCTCAGCCGGAGCTTACCGCCGACGAAGAGCGGGTCCGCGCGCGGCGTGAAGAGCTCGCCGAGCTCGCTCGCCAGTACATCGAGTACCTTCCCGATCGGATGGATGTCCCGGAGATCGAGACCGTGACCCTCGACGCGCTGACGAATGCGTTGATCATGTCTCTCAACGTCGATGTCGAGGCCAAGCAGCGGTTGCTGGAGTTGGATGACCTACTCGACCGCGCCGAAAACGTCGGCCTCGAGCTCAAGACCCGCATCGAGAGCCTCCGATTCCTCGGCCCGTACCGCCGAAGCAAAGACCCAAGTCGGAATTGACGCGTGGACTGCCGTAGCTCGCTGCGCTTTTCTATGGACCGCGGCAGCTCGCTGCCGCTTTCTAT
This sequence comes from Thermoanaerobaculia bacterium, assembly GCA_035632455.1. GTDB lineage: Bacteria > Acidobacteriota > Thermoanaerobaculia > Gp7-AA8 > Gp7-AA8 > DASQGS01. The sequence goes on from DASQGS010000062.1 coordinate 3,699, forward strand.
GGACTGCGGCAGCTTGCTGCCGCTTTCTATGGCCACTCGCGCAGATGCGCCGCGCTCATTGTCAGTGATTCGGGCGAGTGCCGGTGGAAAGCGGCGGCGAGCCGCCGCAGTCCATATGCTCCGCCAATCGCGCGATTGCTTCGTAGGGGGCGCGTGTCTTCTGCAGGAGGAATGAGCCGAGCCACCTCGGGCTCCGTGTGGCGAGGAGCGCGTCGAGAAGCCTTGGCCGCGACAGGAGACGGGCGATTCTCCGGCTCCATCCGATCCGCGAGGTGAACATCGCCGCGTGCGCTACCGTGTACTCGCGCTCGAGGCGCGGGCGTTCGGCGGGATTCGCGACAAGCTCGGCCAGTCGCGGCGCGGCGAGGAGCGCCGATTGGATGGCCATGGCCATGCCGTTGCCGGTTAGCGGATCGATCACGCCCGAGGCGTCGCCGATCATAAAGATCCCCTGTTCGACCGGCGAGCGCGCGCGGAAGATCACCGGCTCCGAGGAGAGGAATCCTTCCTGCGCCGGCTCGTGACTCGCGAACAGTGCGCCGAGGTGCCGCTCCTCGGCGCGAATCTCGTCGATGAACGACTCCCAGCGTCCTTTGTGTCCGGTCAGCCGGCTGGCATGAACGAGTCCGCAGATGTTGGTCACGTTGCCTTCGACTGCGGAGACGCCGAGGTACCCGCGGCGGAAGGAGTGGAGCTCGATCACCTCGGAGTCGTGAGACGAAGCGGCGCGATAGTGGCGCTTGAAACCGAAGTTGCGATGCGTGCGATCGCGCACAAAGCCGCGGCCGAGGAGGCTGTCGAATCGGCCCCAGCGGCCCCACGCGCCGGCGAGCGCTCTGGCCGTGATGGTTCTCGTCTCTTCGCCGCGGGCGATCGTGACCGTGGCCATCTCGCCATCGTTGCCGATATCCGAGGCGGTCCAGCCGTCCAATCGCCGCGCGCCGTGGGAAACGGCTTTGCGTAGCAGGAGGTCGTCCAGGAAGAGCCGCGAGACGCCGCGCGCTGGGTGCGGAAACGTGAATTCGTACGAGCCGCGGTTGCCGGCGACGCGGCAGCGCGTGATTCGCGGCGATCCGGCGGCGTCGATGTCGCCGAGCACTCCGAGGGCATCGAGAACCGGGAGCGCATCGTACGAGAGGAACTCGCCGCAGAGCTTGTCGCGCGGAAAGACATCGCGATCGATGAGTGCGACAGCGAGGCCGCGACGCGCGAGGATTGCAGCAAGCGTCGAGCCGGCGGGCCCCGCCCCGATGATGGCGACATCCACCTGCTCGCTCACGGGTCGCTCTTCTTCAGCACGATCGCGAAGCGATACGGAAAGACGTTGATCACTTCTGATCGCGCCGCACCCACGTGCTCCGCGACCGCGAGCGCCTCCGCGACGGTGTAGCCGCGCAGCACGGATGCAGGCGCGTCGTAGCGCGTGATCCGTCCGAAGACGCGGAGCAACGACAGGAGCCTTACCGTGAGCAGCGGCGTGTGATGGCGCACCGTGTCATTGACGACGACGGCGTGCCGCGCCACGCGAAGGGAGTCGCGCAGGATTCCGGCGTTCGCCTCGGGCGAGAAGTGATGAAAGAAATGCGACGAGGTCACCACGTCGGCCGAACCGTCGCGGAACGGCAGGCGGAGGGCGTCGCCGACCACGCGGTGCACGAGCGAGCCGTTGCGCAGGTAGAGGAGATGCTCGATCTTGATGTCGACGCCGACGCGGACCAGCGTTTGATAGTCGCGGACCGACTCGAGCAGGTCCGACGTCCCGGTGCCGACGTCGAGAAGTGTGAGGGGCCGGCGCCGGTCGGGCGCGACCCGGCGCACGAGGCGGCGATAGAGGGCGATCCCGCCGAGCCACCGGTTGATCCAGCGGATGTCGCGGAGCGATCGCTCCACGTCGGCGGGCGGAACGTCGCCTTCGTCGAGAAGCTCCGGGGCGTCGATGCGTCGAAGTGTGAACATTGTCCGATACGTGTCATCCTGAGGCGGCGGCACCCCGGAGGGGTAGAGCGCGCCGAAGGATCTCCTTGGCAGAAAACGCGATTCTTGCAAGGAGATCCTTCGCCGCGCTCCACCCCCTCCGGGGGTTTCGCCGGCTCAGGATGACGCAGTCTCTTCTCCGCCTACTCCACCCGCCTCAGCACAAGCGCCGAGTTCTTCGAGCCGAAGGCGATGGTGTTGCAGACGGCGGCGTCGATGCGGGCGCGACGGCCGGTGCCGGGGATGTAGTCGAGGTCGCACTCCGGATCGGGATTCGTCAAATTGATGGTCGGCGGGAGGATGTTCTCGCGAAACGCCATCAGCGTGGCGGCGATGCCGGCGGCACCGCACGCTCCTTGCGGGTGGCCGATCATCGATTTCGTCGCCGATCCCGCGAGCTTCGTGGCGTGCTTTCCGAACGCGAGCTTCACAGCGCGGGTCTCGATCCGGTCGTTCAGATCAGTCGACGTCCCGTGGTAGTTGAGGTAGCCGACGTCCGCCGGATCGATCCCGGCTTCTTTCATGGCCAGGACCATCGCCCGCGCCGGTTCTTCGCCGGAATCGTCGAGCCGGACGCGGTGATAGGCGTCGCAGGTTGATCCATAGCCTGCGACCTCGGCGTAGATGTGGGCGCCTCTCTCCCGCGCCGTTTCCTCGCGTTCCATGACGAAGATCCAGGAGCCCTCGGCGAGCACGAATCCATCGCGGTCCTTCGAGAACGGCCGCGAGGCTTCCTCAGGGCGGTCGTTGAACGAGTTCGACACGATGCGCATCATGCAGAACCCGGTCATCACTCCTTCGGTGATCGTGGCGTCGGCGCCGCCGGTGATGATGTAGTCCACCTCGCCGTGCAGCAGATGGCGGTACGCGTAGCCGATGGCATCGGTCGACGAGGTGCAGCCGGTCGAGATCAGGTGCGAGAAGCCGTGGAGGTCATAAGTCATGGAGATCTCGGACGAGATCGTGCCGATCGTGCCGGAGGGAATCGAGTAGATCGAGGCCTGACGCGCCGCGCCGGCGTACCAGAGCTCGTACATGCGTTCGCTGAACTCGACCGCCCCGCCGCCGGAGCCGAGCATCACGGCGATTGACCGGCGTGTCTCGAGGTCGAGGCTACGAGGGTCGAGCCGCGCATCGCGAAAGGCCTCGTCCGTCGCAGCGATGGCCATCGGGACGACGCGCGACACGTGCTTGAGATTCTTGGCGTCGACCCATTGGGCGGGATCGAAGTCGACGATCTCGCCTGCGATGCGCGCCGGCAGGGTGGAGGCGTCGAATTGCGTGATCGGGCCGATGCCTGAGCGGCCGGCCGCCAGCGCTCCGAAATAGTCTTCGCGGCTATTGCCGTTCGGGCTCAGCGCTCCCACTCCCGTGATGACAATTCGCGATTTCTTCATTCAAATGGCGCGCTATTCCGAAGCGGCGATGGTAGCATCGGACAACACAAGCACTTGAGGAGATGCCGATGATTCGCCGTTTCGTGACGAGCGCGTTGTTCCTTTCATTGCTGACCTGGAACGCCCACGCCCAACCGGCCGCTCCATCCGCCGACGACACCGCCAAGCGGGCAATCGACGTGCTGGCGGGCCCTGCCTGGGAGAAGGCCCGTTATCTGGCGTTCACTTTCAACGTGGAGCGCGAGGGAAAGATTCTAGCCTCTTTTCCCCAGCGCTGGGACCGCTGGACCGGCGACTACCGGGTCAGCGGCAAGGATCGCGAAGGCCACGATTTCCTCGTGATCATGAACATCAACACGAAGCAAGGCCGCGGTTGGAAGGACGGCACCGAGGTCCAGGACCCGAAGGATCTGCTCACGACCGGCTACCGCCGCTTCATCAACGACACGTACTGGCTGCTGATGCCGCTGAAGATGCTGGATCCCGGCGTCAAGCGCGAAGCCGCCGGCGAACGCACCGATTCGTGCGGAAACGCGTGGGACCTCGTCAAGCTATCGTTCGAGGCAGGCGTGGGCCTGACTCCGGGCGATCAATACTGGGCGTGGGTGAACCGCAACTCCGGCCTCGTCGAGGAATGGGATCTTCTGCTGCAGGGATCGAAGCCGGACGACAAGCCGACGCCGGTCAAGTTCTACGACTTCCGCCGCATCGGCGGCCTGCTGATCTCGACGAAGCGCGAGATCGTCGGCAAGAATCAATGGATCAAGCTCGACGACGTCTCGGTGCTGAGCGACGTGCCGAAGGGTGCATTCGAGAAGTAGGTTGGCGTCATCCTGAGCTGCGCCTCGAGAAAGGCATTCACCACAGAGACACTGAGGACACAGAGAGAACGAAGACAAACTCTCTCTCTGTGTCCTCTGCGTCTCTGTGGTGAAATGCCTTTCCTGCCATCTTGAGATCCTTCGCCGTCTACGCGGCTCAGGATGACGTAGTGAGGCCCTACGCCGCCATGACGTCCTTGAACGCCGCCACGAACGCGTCCATCTGCTCCGGCGTGCCGATCGTGATCCGCAGGTGATGCGGCAACGGCGGGAAGAGGCGGCCGACCTCGACGCGCTTTGCCTTCATCGCGCCAATCACCGGCTTGACGTCGCGGCGGAGGTCGATCATCAGGAAGTTCGCCTCGGATGGGATGTAGCGATACCCGAGGCCGTCGAGCGTATTGCAGAGCCGCGCCTTCGTCTCCCGATTCCTCTTCTTGCCGAGGGCGACGTGCTGCGCATCGCCGATGCTGGCGCGGGCGGCGGCGATGGCCATGATGTTGACCGAGTCCCACACGCCCTCCTCGCCGAGGCGCTGGATCGCCGCGGGCTGAGCGACCGCGTACCCGAGGCGGAGGCCAGCCATGCCGAAGATCTTCGAGAACGTCCGCGACACGATGAGGTTGGGATGCGGAGCCACGAGTGGAATCACGCTCTCGTACTCCGCGCTCTCCGCGTAGTGATGGTAAGCCTCGTCGACGAGAACCATCGTCGTTGCTGGAACGGCGTCGAGGAATGCGCGCAGCGCGCTCTTAGGCGTGATGCTCGCGGTCGGGTTATTCGGATTGCAGATGTAGACAAGGCCCGCGCCCTTCGCGGCGTCGAGCATCTTCGAGAGGTCGTGTCCGTAGCTCGCGTCGAGCGGCACCTTCACGATCGCTGCGCGCGTTGCGTGGGCGCAGAACGCGATGGCCTCGAACGTGGGGTCGGCCATGACCAGCTTGCGATCAGGCCCGGTGTACGCGGCCGCGGCCAGCTTGAGGATCTCGCTCGAGCCATCGCCGATGAGGACGCGATCGCCGGCCACGCCATGGAGTCTCGCGAGATCGGCGATGAGCGCCTCGGCGTGCTCGTCCGGATACCGCCACGCGAGATCGAAGGCCTCGCGCATCGCGACCAGCGCCGCCGCCGAGGGGCCGTAGGGATTCTCGTTCGAGCTGAGGCGAACGACGCCGCTCGACTTTCGCGCCGTGCGTCCGGGCTCCGTGAAGTTACCGGCGACGAGCTGCGGCGCCGAGATGAGCGCGGCACCTGCGCCGAGAAGTTGCGCAAATGCGCGGCGGGACAGAGCTCCAGCTTGCATTGTCATGATTCCTCCCAATTTCTCGTAGCGCGATTATAGGGCGCTGCCGCATACGCTACCTGCCCCAGGAGCCGATGGCATCCCAGACGGACGGCACTCCTCCCGTCCGCACTGGCGTTGCCTTTCGCGGTGTTGAGGCCAGAACCGCGGCGATCTCGGCGGCAACATCCGGCACGTGGCGCCGAAGTGCCTCTTCGTGATCCGCGAGGAATCGGGTGCTCACTCTTCCCTCGTGGAACGCCGGCTGAGCGATGATGCGGCGGAGGTACGAGAGGTTTGTCTTCGTCCCGAGGATCACGTAATCGCGGAGGGCGCGATCGAGGCGGGCGATGCATGCGGCACGGTCCTCGGCGTGGCAGATCAGCTTCGCCAGCATCGGATCGAACCTCACGCCGATCTCGCTCCCGGACGCGACCCCGGCGTCGACGCGCACGCCCGGACCCGACGGCTCGGCGTAGACCGCCAGCGCTCCGCTTTGTGGGAGGAAGCGATCGTCGGGCTCCTCCGCGTAGACGCGCACCTCGATGGCGTGGCCGCGCTGCGCGAGGTCGCTCTGGGACCACGGCAGCGGGCGCCCCGACGCCACCGCGATCTGCGCCCGCACGAGATCGATGCCGAGAACCAACTCGGTCACCGGATGCTCGACTTGAAGCCGCGTGTTCATCTCGAGGAAGTAGAACTCTCCTTCCGGCGTGAGGAGGAACTCGACCGTTCCGGCGTTCTCGTACTTCACGCCTCGGGCCGCCGCGATTGCCGCCGCGGCCATCCGCTGACGCAGATCCGGCGTGTAGCGCGGCGCGGGCGACTCCTCGATCACCTTCTGATGGCGGCGCTGAATCGAACAGTCGCGCTCGAACAGATGGAGAATCGTGCCGCGCGAATCGCCGAAAACCTGGAGCTCGACGTGGCGCGGCTCCTCGACGTAGCGCTCGAGAAGAAGGCGATCGTCGCCGAACGCTTTGAGAGCCTCGCGGCGCGCGGAATCGATCGCCGACGCCAGCTCCGCGGCCGCACGGACGACTTTCATTCCCTTCCCGCCGCCGCCCGCAGAGGCCTTCACGAGCAGCGGAAACCCCACGCGCGCTGCCTCGTGGGTGAGCGTCTCGTTGGCCTGATCGTCGCCGTCATAGCCAGGAACGACCGGCACGCCGAGGCGTTGCATCAGGTGTCGCGCCTCCGCCTTTGAGCCCATCGCCTCGATCGACGACGCCTTCGGTCCCACAAAGACGATTCCCGCCTCGGCGCACGCCGCCGCCAACTCCGGTCGCTCGGACAGAAACCCATACCCGGGATGCAGCGCATCGGCGCAGGCCTTCCGCGCGGCATCGATCACCTTCGCGACATCGAGGTACGTCTCGCGCGCATCGCCGGCGCCGAGCGAGACTGCCTCGGCGAAAAACCGGCGGATGTAGCGCGTGTCGTCAGACTCCGAGAACGCGAGCACCGGCTCGATGTCCATCTCGCGGCATGCCCGCGCGATTCGCACGGCGATCTCGCCTCGGTTCGGAACGAGGAGCTTGCGGATCAACGCGTCACCCAGGGCGCCTTCTTCTTCGCCAGAAATGCTTGCATTCCCTGCTGCCCTTCCTCGGAGATGCGGCGCGTGGCGATGGCCTCGATCGTGTACGGAATCGCGTCGGCGAGCTCGTGGCCGGCCACGTACGCAATCAAGCGCTTGCACTCCCGCACGGCCTCGGGGCCTGAGCTCATGAGCTGCGCCACCGTTTCCTCGACCGCCAGATCGAGCGCTTCCACGTCGGTCGCGATGCGATGGATGAGGCCGATCCGCGCCGCGCGCTTCGCATCGAATCGCTCGCCGGTCAGGAACAGCGCCCGGGCATGCGACTCGCCGATCTTCGCGATCACGTACGGCGAGATCACCGCAGGCATGATGCCGAGCTTCACCTCGGACAGGCCGAACTTAGAGGTCTCCGTCGCAATCGCCACATCGCAGATCGCGACGAGCCCGACGCCGCCGCCGATCGCGGCGCCCTGGATCCGCCCGACGATCGGCAGCGGGCATTCGTTCATCAGCGCGAACATCTTCGCCAGCATCGCCGAGTCTCGGATGTTCTCCTCACGGGTGTACGACACCATCCGCGACATCCAGTTCAGGTCGGCGCCCGCGCAGAAATTCGGCCCGGTGCCGCGCAGCACGACGACTCGCGCGGTCGTCCGTTCGGCGATCGTTCCAATCAGGTCGATGGCCTCGGCGATCAGCTCGTCGTCGAAGGCGTTGTGGACCTCCGGACGGTTCAGCTCGACCGACAGCACGCCGCCGGATTCCTCGACGACCAGAGTCTTGTAGGACATGACGGCAGGATGATAGCGGAAGACGCTCACGCCGGGATCAGGGATGCAATCTGTCCGTTCCGCACGATCGCTTTGCCGGCGCGGAATACGTCGCGGACGAGATTGACGCCGAAGTGGTAAACGAGATGCAGGTAGCTGGGCGCGTCGAGGAGAATGAAATCGGCCAGCTTGTCGCTCTCGATCGATCCCGTTTCCTGCGCGAGGCCGAGCGAGAACGCACCGTTTAGCGTCGCCGCGGCGAGCGATTCCTCGACGGTCATCTTCATGCGCAGCGTGGCCAACTGGATCACCATCGGCATCGACTCGGTCATCGATGAGCCGGGATTGCAGTCGGTGGAAAGCGAAACGATCGCGCCCTTCTCGATCAGCGAGCGAGCGGGCGCGTAGCGGTCCGACATCAGGAAGAAACTCGTGCCTGGCAAAAGGTTCGCGACGGTATTCGACGCAGCCAGCGCGGCGATGCCGTCGTCGCTGATGCACATGAGGTGATCGGCGGACGCCGCGTGCAGATCCGCGGCCAGCTTCGCGCCGCGCGTGTCGCTGAGCTCATCGGCGTGGAGCCGCGGAATCATTCCGAGGGCCGCGCCGGCGCGAAGGACGCGCTCGCCTTCATCGACGGTGAACACGCCGCGCTCGACGAAGGCATCGCAGAAGACCGCGAGATTCGCGGACGCAACCTCGGGAAGGATGTCGCCGATGATCGTTTGCACCCACGAATCGCGAGCCTGCTGCGACCCGCGGCTCTCCGGGGGAAACTCGTGCGCAGCGAGGCACGTCGGCACGAGGCGCACCGGCGACGACTCGTTCGCGCGACGGATCGCCCGCAACTGTTTGAGCTCGGCCTCCATCGCCAGTCCGTAGCCGCTCTTGGCCTCGGCCGTGGTCGTGCCGTGCCTGGCCATCGTCGCGGCTCGCTCGAGGACGTTCGCGACGATCTGCTCTTCGGATGCGGCCCGCGTCGCATGAACCGTCGATGCGATCCCGCCGCCGGATTGCGCAATCTGTTCGTACGTCTCTCCGCGGAGGCGGCGGTTGAACTCCGACTCGCGGAGACCGGCGAAGGCGATGTGCGTATGCGAATCGACGAATCCGGGCAACGCCGTCGCGCCACGGGCGTCGAGATCGTCGCTGATCGACTCCCTCACGCCGGCCGGCATGTCGTTCTCCGGTCCCACCCACGCGAAGCGGCCGTCCTGAATCACGAGCACCGCGTTCTCCAACACGCAAAGCTCGCGCATGGCCGGCCCGCGCAAGCCGGTGGTACCCAGAGGCGTTGCAATCTGGGAAAGATTGCGGATCAGGAGAGACATTGGTGTGTGTGTCATCCTGAGGCGGCGGAACCCCGGAGGGGTGTAGCGCGCCGAAGGATCTCCTTGCGAGAATCACGATCCTGCCAAGGAGATCCTTCGCCGTCTACGCGGCTCAGGATGACGGGAGACTACTCCTGCATTTTCCGATAAATGGCCGTAATCGGCTGATCGTTAGCTTCTTCTTCGGCATCGAGCGCGACGATCTGCTGGAACGTCTCGAGGGTCGACTGCACCTTGTTGCGCACGGCTCTCCGCTCCATCTTGAGGTCGTGAATCGCGCGCTCGATGTCGCCGACGCGGGTCATGGTCTGAGCGATGATCCTCTCGGAGAGTAGCTCGGCGTCTTTGACGATGAGCTCGGCTTCCTTGTGCGCGTTGGCCCTCACATCCTCGGAGACCTTCTGGGCGGAGAGCAGCGTGTCCTTCAGGATGCGCTCGCGGCTGATGTGCTCTTCGAGCTGCTCGTGCATCGACGCGTTCTCGCGCTCGAGGCGATCGACGTCCCTGACCAACCGCTCGATCTCCTCGGCGACCATGTGCAGATAGGCGCGAACCTCGTCCTTGTTGTAACCCTTCAGCACCCGGCCGAACGTCTGCTTCTGGATCTCCAGCGGAGTAAGACCTTGCATCGCACGCCCTCCCGAATCGTCAGGGAAACAGTATAAGCCCGTATGCCCAGATGACGAGGCGGCTGGCGACGTTGAGGGCCAGGATCAGCATCAGCGGCGACCAGTCGATGCCGCCGGTCTTATACGCCGGCAGGAGGCGCTGGAACGGGCGAATCATCGGACCCACGGCGCGGCTGAGAAGATTGTTCGCTGACATCAGGAACGAGTGGATGCCGCGGTGGCGCCAGCGGAGCGACGTGCGCGAGGCGAAGAAGACGATCCACGACACGATTACCCAGACGATCACTACGATCTCGGCGATCCGGAAGATCCAGAGGATGAGGTTGACGAAGATCCCGGCGAGTCCGGCGGCGGCGTTCATGTCAGCCTCGGGGTCCGAAGATGGCCCGGCCCACGCGGATCATCGTCGCACCTTCTTCGATCGCCACTTCGAAATCCTCGCTCATTCCCATCGAGAGGTGCTCGAATCCCGCCGCCATTTTCGGGCGTAGTCGGTCGCGCAATTCACGCAGCGCGACAAACCACCGGCGCGTCTCCTCGGGCGTGCCGGCCGGAGGGATGGCCATGAGGCCCCGGAGAGCCAGGGCCGGCAACTTCGCGACTTCCGCAGTCACGAGTTCCGCGTCCTCGGGCATGATGCCGCTCTTCTGCTCCTCGCGGCCGATGTTGACCTCGAGGAGAATCTCCTGAGTCTTTCCCTGCGCGGCGGCCGCTCGAGCGACCTTATCCGCGAGCCCAATCGAGTCGATGCTGTGGATCACGTCCGCGATTCGCACGGCATCCTTCGCCTTGTTCGATTGCAGGTGGCCGATGAGATGCCACCGCGGTTTCGCCACGACCACGGCGACTTTCTCGCGCATCTCCTGCACGCGGTTCTCGCCGACGTCCGTCGCTCCAGCCGCGACCGCGGCCTCGACGGCTGCGGCGGGGAAGGTCTTGGACACGGCGACCAGCGTGACGCTCTCGCGCGGTCGCCCCGCGCGAGAGCATGCCGCGGAGATGCGGGACTCGATCGCCGCGAGGTTTGCTCGAATTGATTCAGGATCCATTGGACGAGCGCCTTTCCTCGATCTTGCCTGCTCCGCGGTCGACCGCCAGGTTCGCGAGGCGATCCGCGTCCTTGTTGCCGGCACGCAAGGTGTGCCGGATCGAGAAGCGCCGGAACCGCCGCGCC
>DASQGS010000063.1:0-1919 GCA_035632455.1 Thermoanaerobaculia bacterium
TGGTCGGCACGTCATCCTTCGCGGTCTACGCGGCTCATCAGAATGACGTGCTGACCACCGACCACTGACCACTGCTCACTAAACCTCTACCCCGGCGGAACTCCCACCGGCGTGACTGCCGCCCGGCCGACCTCGCCGGTGCGGATCCGGACGACGCGCTCCACGGGGACGACGAAGATCTTGCCGTCGCCGACGTCTCCGGTGCGCGCTGATTCGACGATCGCTTTCACCGTCGGGTCGACGAAGTGGTCGGAGACGCCGATCTCGAGGCGCACCTTTTCCGACAGCTCCATCTTCACCGTCGTGCCGCGGTAGGTCTCCACGCGCTCGAGCTCGCCTCCGTGCCCCTGCACGCGGGAGATCGTGAGCCCCTTGACCTCGGCGCGGAAAAGCGCCTCCAGAACGTTGCTGAGTCGTTCGGGCCGGATGATCGCGATGACCAGTTTCATCGTTGTGCTCCAGATCTGCGTCAGTCGGTCGAGCCGTCGAGGACGAGGATCGCGCCCTCGCCGTCGCTGTAGGCCTCTTCGCCGTGCTGCGTGAAATCGAGACCGAGTCCTTCATCCCGCCGGTCGATGCGCAATGCCGTCACTACGGCGATGAGTTTCAGGATCAGGAACGTGAGCGCCGCGCTGTAGACGATCGTGGCCACGCACGCCAGCGCCTGGATGCCGAGTTGCTTGGGATTCCCGAAGAGCAGGCCGGCTCCGGCGCCTCCGTTCCACGCCTTGTCGGCGAGAATGCCGGTCAGGAGCGCGCCCACCACACCGCCGACGCCGTGCGCAGCGACGACGTCGAGCGAATCGTCGAGCCTGGTCTTGGCGCGAAAGAGAAGGGCGAAGTAGCTCGGGAAGGCGGCAATCGCGCCGAGGATGATGGCCGATATCGGACTGACGAAACCCGCGGCCGGGGTGACCGCGACGAGTCCGACCACGATGCCGGTGGCCGCTCCGATGGCGGTGGCTTTGCTGGTGCGGATGAGATCGAGAAGCGTCCAGACCACCAGCGTCGAGACCGGTGCGAGCAGAGTGTTCGTGAAGGCCAGAGCCGCCGAGGCATTCGCGCCGAGAGCGCTGCCGGCATTGAACCCGAACCAGCCCATCCAGAGCAGGCCCGCGCCGAGCAGCGTGAACGGAACGTTCTGAGGCAGGATGGCCTGGCGGGCATAGTCTTTGCGCGCTCCGATCACGACTGCGCAGACGAGCGCCGAGGCTGCGGCGTTGATGTGCACGACCGTGCCGCCTGCAAAATCGAGCGCCCCGAGGCGCGCCAGCCAGCCGTCGCCCCACACCCAGTGCGCGACCGGCGCATAAACAAGCAGCGACCAGAGCGTGATGAAGGCGAGGTAGGCGCCGAACCGCATCCGCTCGACGATCGCGCCGGAGATCAGCGCGGCGGTGATGATGGCGAACGTTCCCTGGTAAGAAAAGAAGAGGACGTGAGGAATCGTGCCCTGCGTGGTCAGCCCGACCCCGCGAAGGAAGAACATCGCTCCGCCGCCGCACCAGGGCGAGGCCTTGCCGAAGGCGACGGAGTAGCCGAAGAAGGCCCACGCCAGGCCGACGAAGCCGAGAGCGGAGAAGCTCATCATCAGCGTGTTGAGCGCGTTTTTCGCGCGGACCATCCCGCCGTAGAAGAAGCCGAGAGCGGGGGTCATCACCAGGACCAGGGCGGTGGAAACGAGGAGCCAAGCCGTGTCGGCGCCGCTCGGAGGAGTCACAGATCACCTCGCGGTTTTTGCAATTGTATCAGGTTGTGAAAAATAGTGGTGACATTTGATGATGGTATGTATGGAGTGCGCCGCTCGCCGCTTTGGAGTGCGGTGGCTTGCCACCGCTTTCGTTGACCACAGGCGAAAGGGCGACCCACTCGCGAGGAGCTCACGATCCGCGCAAGAGCCACAATCCCTGCCTCTTGCG
>DASQGS010000064.1:0-4759 GCA_035632455.1 Thermoanaerobaculia bacterium
GCGGTGGTCCTGCGTGATGGATGTGTTGCATCCGCAGAAAGTACAGAGCGACTCGCAGAACGGAATGTGTACGTACACCGCCCACGTGGTCTCGGGCTGCTGCGCGGCTTTCCGCAGCTCGCCAAGCCATTGTTCCGTGGTCGGATCGTCGGTCCAGAACGGCACGGTCGGATAGCTCGTGTAGCGAGGAACCGGCACGTCGTATTTTTCGAAGAGATTCGTCTGTGTCTGAGTCATGGCGCGCTCGTTTCTCGCAACACTACATCATGCAAACATCTCGCGGACTATCGAGACGAAGGAACGAACGTTCTCTTCCGGCGTGCGGGGCAGGACCCCATGCCCAAGCCCGCAGATCCAGCCGCGCCGCTGCTCGGGCGCGAGCTGAAGGATCGGCTCCAGATACCGGCGCAGTTCGTTGGCAAACTCGTCTGGCGGGAGGAACAGCAAAGCGGGGTCGAAGTTTCCCTGGACGATTCCGCGCCCGGCAAACATCTCCAGCGCCTCGGTCATGCTCCAGCGCCAGTCGACGCCTACACCGCCCAGCGGAGATTCCGCGAGCCTCGGATCGCGCAGATGCGCCGGTTGCGATCCACGCGAATAGTAGGCCGTGCGTCCCGGGAACGCCGAGGCGATGCGCAGGATGTCGGGAAGAACCACGCGGCGGAACCCGTCGGGCGCCACCTCGCCCGCCGCCGTGTCGAGGATCATGACCACTTCCGCCCCGCCGTCGAGCTGAAGCCGGATGTTCTCGATCAACAGTGGGGCCATACGCTCGGTGAACCGCCGATAGAGATCGAGGTCGCACTTCGCGTTCCGCAGCGAGCCCTGGTGGCTCCCTTCGACGGCGTAGACGTACAGCGTCCATGGGCCGCCGACGAATCCGATGACGCTCTTCGATTGCGGGATCGCGGCCCGTGTGAGTCGCATGGCCTCGCGCTGGAACTCGAGATGCGGGACGGCGTCGTCGGTTTGCCGCAGCTTCGCGAGTTGCGCGGCGTCGAGATGCGGATCGAGCTTCGGACCGGAATCGTCGTACGTCAGCGACAGCCCGAGAGCCTCGAGAGGAAACAGGAGATCGCTGAAAAGGATGGCCACGTCGAAATCGAAGTCCTCGACCGGACCGCGAGCCGCCTCCGCTGCGAGCTCAGGGACGCGGCACAGGTCGACGAAGGAGTGCTTGCGCCGCAGCTCCTGATAGTGCCGGTGATAGCGGCCGGCCTGGCGCATCAGCCAGATCGGCGGAATCCGCTGCGGCACTCCACGCAGCGCGTTTTGAAAACGTTCAGACGGCATCGGTCAACACCTCGCGTCCGGAAGATAGCGCAGTCCGGGAGATTTCGCAGACCGCGATTGCCTCCTCCCTCCTCGCCGGTATAGCCTGCGACGCTCCCTCATGAACGGCAGGATCGGCATTCTCGTCGCGCAGCTAGGTACTCCCGACGCGCCCACGACCGCGGCGGTGCGGCGGTATCTGGCGGAGTTCCTCAGCGATCGCCGCGTCGTCGATCTCAATCCTGTTCTCTGGTGGGTCATCCTCCACGGGATCGTTCTGCGGACGCGCCCCGCAAAGTCGGCAGCGCTCTACCGCAAGGTCTGGACCGACTCCGGCTCGCCGCTCCTGGTGACCACGCAGGCTCAGGCCGCCGGGCTGCAAAGCGTGCTCAACGCGAAGAGCGGCGCGGAGATCCGCGTGGAAGTAGCGATGCGCTATGGCAACCCCTCCACCGCCTCGGCGATCCAGAAGCTCTGCGATTGGGGCGCCGAGCGCATCCTTCTCTTCCCGATGTATCCACAGTATTCGGCGGCGACCATCGGCTCGACGTGCGATGCCGTGTTCCAGGGCTTGTCGGATCGCCGCTTCGTCCCGGCCCTTCGCGTCGTGCCTCATTTCTACGATCATCCTTCGTACATCGGCGCCCTCGCCGAGTCGGTCCGCGACGCGCTGCGGCGCCTCGAATCGCCGCCTGACAAGATCGTGGTCTCGTTCCACGGCATCCCGCAGCGATACGCCCGCCTCGGCGATCCTTACCCGAAGCACTGCGAGGCCACGATGCGGGCCCTTGCGGCAGCGATGGGCTGGGGCCCGGACGACTACGTCATGACCTATCAGTCCCGCTTCGGCCGCGAGCCGTGGCTTCAGCCGTACACGGACCAGACCCTCATGAGCCTGGGACGCAAAGGCATCCGTAGCATCGTTGCCCTCTGCCCAGGCTTCATCGCCGATTGCCTCGAGACCATCGACGAGATCGGCAACCTCGGCCGCGAACAATTCCAGAGCGGCGGCGGCGAGTCCCTCCACCTCGTCCCCTGCCTCAACGACCGGCCGCAGTGGATCGAGGCCATGACCGAGATCGCCTGGACAGAACTGCAAGGCTGGATGTGACGCGACCCGCGTTCACCCGCCGTTCAGCCTCGCTTGCGCTATAAGAGTTCCGATTGGAGGAGCTCCTTGCGCGTTCTGGTCGTCGAGGATGAAGCACCGTTGTCGCGACAGCTTGCAGGCGCGCTCGGCAACGCGGGCTACGCGGTCGATTGCGCGTCGGACGGCGAGCGAGCCGACTTCCTCGCCCAGACCGAGCGCTACGACGCCATAGTGCTGGACCTCGGGTTGCCGAAGGTCGATGGGCTGACGCTCCTTCGCCGGTGGCGCGAGGCCGGACTCGCCGTACCGGTGCTGGTGCTCACCGCCCGAGGAAGTTGGAGCGAGAAAGTGTCGGGAATCGACGGCGGCGCGGACGACTACGTCGCCAAGCCCTTTCAAATGGAAGAAGTCCTGGCCAGGCTGCGCGCTCTGATCCGGCGCGCCAGCGGGCAGGCCAAGCCGGAGCTGCGATGCGGGCCGATCGTGCTCGACCCCCGAGTCTCGAAGGTGACCGTCAATGGCGCGCCGGTGCGGCTGACCGGCCACGAGTACCGCGTGCTCTCCTATCTCATGCATCAGCGCGGACGCGTCGTGTCGCAAGCCGAGCTCACAGAGCACATCTACGCGCAGAGTTTCGATCGCGACTCGAACACCGTCGAGGTATTCATCGCACGCCTCCGGCGCAAGCTCGGCTCTTCCGCCATCGAGACCGTGCGCGGCCTCGGCTATCGGATCGAGGCCGAGGGATGATGCTGCGATCGCTCCGCTCGCGGTTGATCTTCGGGACCATCCTCGGCGCCTCAGGAGCTCTGGCCATCGCCCACCTCCTCTCCATCGCGCTCATGCATCGCTACCCGTTGGTGCTTCGGATCCACCACGAGACGCTGATCGTTTTCGCCGTCATCCTCATCGTCGCCGGATTGCTGCAAGTTCGTCGAGGACTCTCACCGATCGATCAATTGCGGACGCGATTGTCGGCGGTCCATGAGGGCCGCGAGCGCAGAATTGGCGGCGACTATCCCTCGGAGGTGCAGCCGCTGGTCAACGATCTCAACGCTCTTCTCGAGCATCGCGAGCGCATCGTCGCTCGGGCTATTGCGAAAGCAGGCGACCTTGCACACGGCCTCAAGACACCGCTGGCCGTTCTCGCGCAAGAGGGCGAACGAGCCGCGGAGGCAGGGCAGCCAGATCTGGCGGCGGCCATCGGCCAGCAAGTGGATCGCATGCGCCGGCAGATCGACTATCACCTCGCGCAGGCTCGCGCCGCGGCGTCCGGCGCGGCGCCCGGCACGCGCTCCTCCGTCGCCGCTTCGGTCGATGGGCTCACGCGCACGCTGCTTCGCCTCTACGCCGAGCGCGGCCTCTCGATTGAGGCCAGCATCGCGGCCGGCCACTTCGTGCGCTGCGAGCGCGAGGATCTCGACGAAATGCTCGGGAACATCCTCGACAACGCCTGCAAATGGGCTGGATCGCGCGTGACGGTGGCGTCCTCGGCGAGCGACGCCGGCATCGTCATCGCAGTCGATGATGACGGCCCCGGTCTCGATCCGTCGATGCGCGAGGCCGTGCTGCAGCGCGGCGTTCGCGCCGACGAGGCGGCGCCCGGATCGGGCCTCGGCTTGGCCATCGTCCGCGATCTCGCCGAGCTCTACGGCGGATCGATCCTGCTCGAGACCTCGGCGGCGGGCGGGCTTCGCGCGAGGTTGCAACTGCCGAAAGGATGAAGAGTCCCGCTATTACGCCGCGCGTGTGTCGTAACGGAATCAATGTGATGGCGAATACCCGACAGGGAACACTCCCAGGCTTACAATTCCTGTCGATTTCCTTTCTGGAGGCCGCCATGACCCGCCGCATCCTTCGGATCACGTTGCTCTGCGTAATGCTCATCGCCTTGACCTCATCTCTCGGCGCGGGAACACATCGCGCGGTGGTTTCGCCCGGACTCGGTGACTCGCAGACCGACGCCCTTGGAATCGGATTGATCTCCGGCTCTTCTGTGACCGGCACGGTCGCCTCGGTCCAGGGGATGACCATTACCCTCAACAGCGGCGCCGCGCCCGCGATCCACATCGATGCCTCGTCGGCGAAATTCCTCGCAGACAAAGGCACCGCCACGATCGCCGATGTCAAGCCAGGCGTGCGCCTCACGGCGTTCATCGATGACATTGCCACCGCCAACGTCGGCGCTGCGCTTCGCGCCAAGCTGATCACGATCGAAGCGCTGCCCGATCTCTCCGTGACCGGCAGCGTTCAATCAATCGATATCGCAGGATCGAAGCTCACGGTGCTCGGGATCACCATCGCCGTCGACGCGAATACCGCCTTCGGCGCCGCGTTTCCGACCTTCGCCGCGATCAAAGGCCTCGGCGACCTCGCGGTCGGCCAGGTCGTCAACGT
>DASQGS010000065.1:0-5340 GCA_035632455.1 Thermoanaerobaculia bacterium
CTCTGTTTACACACGCCATGAGAACGAACATCGTGCTCGATGACGAGCTTGTGGAAGAGGCGCTCCAGGTCACGGGGGTCCGGACGAAGAGGGAAGTCGTGCGGTTGGCCCTCGAAGAGCTGGTGAGGTCGCGCAAGAAGAAGAACCTCGCCGAACTGGCAGGGCGAATACGATTCAGAAACGGGTTCGATCACAAAGCGATGCGGAAGGTGCGCGGGTGATTCTCGTCGACACGTCCGTGTGGGTCGATGTGCTGCGCGATCGTACAGGGCATCATGTTGGCGCTCTCGAGAGTGCATTGGATGGCGACGATGCGGTTCTGACGAGGTTTCATCAGCTCGAGTTGCTGCAAGGCGCTCGCGATGAGCGCGAATGGAGTCTCCTACGGGAGTATCTGGATGCTCAGGAGTACCTGGAATGGGGTCCCGCTTCGTGGGCAGACGCCGCGCGGATCTACTTCGAGCTTCGCCGGCGCGGCAAGACCGTTCGCAGCCCGATCGACTGCTGCATCGCTCAGATCGCCATCGATCACGACGTACTTCTCATCCATCGCGACCGTGATTTCGAGGTGATTTCCGAAGTGAGGCCTCTGCGCCAACGCCGGCTCGCGTGATGCTCGGAGCCCCCCAGCTATGGAGTGCGGCGGCTCGGCCGGCGCTTTCCGCCAGTGGCAAGGATCCGGGCAAACGAACGTATGAGGTGCAGCGCGAGGGTGTTGATTTCCGTGCTTGGTCAACGAAAGCGGCAGCAAGCTGCCGCACTCCGTAATTTGGTGCGAAAGGGGGGACTCGAACCCCCATGGTCTTGCAACCACTAGCTCCTGAGACTAGCGCGTCTACCAGTTCCGCCACTTTCGCGATTGCCGGGCAGGGGCCGCCATGTTAGCGACTCTGCTATCAATGTCAATCGCGGCGGACCCTATTCCTGACCGACGCGCTTCCCACCGTGCGACAAAGCGATTATTCTGACTCCGCTGAAAGACCGAGACGATTCCATGGCTTCTCCTTCTCCCGACGCCGCGCCGGGCGTGCTCCTCGAACACAACGACGCCACAACGCCGAAGCTCGACGGCGGAGACGTGGCGAAGGAGATCCTGAACGTCCCGAATGCCCTCACGCTTCTCCGCATCTTCCTCGTTCCGCTTCTGGTCGTGGTGCTGCTGACGAAATGGTCCGGGCGCGAGTACGCGGGCCTGTGCATCTTCCTCGTCGCGGCGATCACCGATTTTTTCGACGGATACCTGGCGCGGCGCTACAACCAGATGACCCGGCTCGGTGCGATGCTCGATCCGATCGCCGATAAGCTGCTGATGTCGGCCGCGTTCATCTCCCTCGTCGAGCTCGGTCTGGCGCCGGCCTGGATGGTGGTGATCGTCATCGGCCGGGAGTTCGCGGTCTCCGGCCTTCGCTCGATCGCCGCGCAACAGGGCGTGACCATCGCCGCGTCGCCGCTCGGGAAGGGGAAGACGGTGTCGCAGGTGATCGCGATCTCGCTCCTGATCCTCGGGTACGAGTTGCGCGAGTTCAGCTACGTGGCCATCATCGCCCTCTGGATCGTGATGGTGTTCGCGCTGGTCTCGGGAATCGACTACTTCCTGAAATTCTCGAAGGCAGTGTTGATGAGGCGAAATTGAAAATTGAGAAATTGAAGATTGAAAAATGGCCGGCGCCGTCTGATTTTTTCAATTTTCAATTTTCAATTCCGAGCAGCGCTCGGTAAACGTCGTTCTTGCGCATGCCGAACTTCTCGGCGATGGCTTTGACCACGTCGTTGCGGCGGAGGCCTGAAGCGCGGAGGCGGTCGAGCTCGGCGCGGATCTCCTCGGCGCTGACCTCCTGCGTCTTCTTCGCGGCGGCGGCGAAGACGAGCGTGATCTCGCCGCGGATACTGTCGCGGTCGGCGAGGACGGCGAGAACCTCGGAAATCCGTCCGCGGATGTGCTCCTCGTGCAGCTTGGTCATCTCGCGGGCCACCGAGGCCTCGACATCGCCGAGGATCGCCAGCGCGTCGCGGAGCGAATCGAGAACCCGCTCCGGCGATTCGTAGACGATCGCGGTGTGCCCGGTCTCGGCGATGTGGCGGTAGAAATCGGCGCGGTCACCGTGGCGGTGCGGCGCGAAGCCGAAGAACGTGAACGGCGCCGGCGGGATGCCGCTGGCGGCGAGGGCGAGGACGCCGGCGAACGGGCCCGGAATCGGCTCCACGTCGACGCCGCGCTCTCGAGCGAGCCTGACGAGCTTGAAGCCGGGGTCGGAGACGACCGGCATGCCGGCGTCGCTGACCAGGGCGATGGTCTCGCCGGCCTCGATGCGATCGAGCATCCGCGCCGCCTTCGCATCTTCGTTGTGCTCGTGGAAGCTCTCCGCGGGCCGGCTGATCCCGAAATGCGTGAGGAGCTTCCGCGTGTGGCGCGTGTCCTCGCAGAGAATCAGATCCGCGCGGTTGAGGGCCTCGATCGCGCGCGGCGAGAGGTCGTCGAGGTTGCCGATCGGGGTTCCGATCAGGAGGAGCTTGCCGGGCATGGTGTTTTCAATCGCGCCTACCGCGCTCTTCATTCGCATTGCCGGCGGCTGTTTCTCCGCCGCTACCTTCCCTGCATTCCCTCCGGATACACGATGAATGCGCCGTTGGAGTAGACGATGTCGCAGTCGAAGCTGGTCGTCGTGCCGAGGGTGTAGCTCGATTCGAAGACGCCGTCCCGGCCGGCGCTGCGGATGGCGTAGGTGGTGGCCGCCATGGAGGAGCCGAGGGGTTGGTCGGTCGCGAATTGGAGGGGTCGGTTCCAGGCGTCGTTCTGGGGGATCAGTTTCATGTAGGTCGGCGCGAGCATCGTGCCGATCTCGGGATAGGTGATGCTGTTCGCCGGATACATGAAGGTCTGGGCGGCGCCGTTGTAGGCGCGAACGTCGAGGGCCCGCGCTTCCCAGGCCACAGAGACCGAGCGCATGTCGGCCATAGTGCGTTTCTGCCGGGCGCGCTGGACGGCCGTGAAGTAGTTCCACATGACGAGGGCGGCGATGATGCCGAGGATCGCCACGACGACGAGAAGCTCGAGAATGGTGAAGCCGCTGCGCAATCGCTTGGCGAGAGACATGAGCCGCCGCTCCTCGGAGGATAGAATGAGTAAGCAATCGTATCGTGAAAAGGGACAACGCGTTGCCGTAGCCGTTGGCGTTGCCGTAGCCGTTGGCGTCGCCGTCGCCGTCGCCGAAAAGGCGGGTTTCTCGGGGCGACCCGTGTTTTGATGCTCGAAAAATCCGGCGACGGCGACGGCAACGAAAGAAACGATAAGCGTTCATGAGCTCGCCTCTGCATGCCGCGATCGCCCGATTCTTCGCCGAGGAAGCGATTGGACCGTCGCACCTTCTGGTCGCCGTTTCCGGGGGCATCGATTCCACGGCGCTGCTGCTGGCGCTCGCGGAGTTTCGCGACAGCGGCTTCACGATCAGTGCCGCGCATGTGAACCATCAGCTTCGCGGCGCGGAGTCCGAAAGCGATGAGGCCTTCGTGCGGCGACTCTGCAACGATGCCGGCATTCCGTTGCGCGTCGCGGACGGCACGCTCGATCCTGAGCGCGTCCGGCACCGCGGCATCGAGGCCGCGGCGCGGGAGGTCCGCTTCGCGCGGTTGCAGCAGTTGCGCGCAGCCGCCGGTGCAGATTGGATCGTCACCGCCCATCAACAGAACGATCAGGCCGAGACCGTGCTTATGCGGCTCGCCTCGGGCGGTGGCCTCGGAGCGCTTCGTGCCATTCGCCGCAAGCGGGATGATTGCATCCTCCGCCCGATGCTGGATGTCGGACGCGAGACCATCGAAGCCTTCCTCGCCGATCGAGGCATCGTCGCGCACAGCGACCGGTCGAACGCCGACCTCCGCTTCGCGCGGAACCGCGTCCGTCACGAGATCCTCCCGTCGCTGCTGAACGTCAACCCGGGCGCGATCGCGTCACTGGCCGGAATCGCGCGCGACGCCGAGGCGCTCTGGCGCGTCGTGGACGACCGCCTGGATATCATCGAGCGCGAATCCGTGACCTACGGCGACGACGAGGCACGCCTCGATCCGGGGGCGCTCCCCGAGGACCTCTGGCTTCGCGGCCGGCTCATCCTTCGTATCTTCTGGCATCTCGACCCCGATGCCCGCAACGTCTCCTCGGAGGATCTCCTGCGCCTCGCCGGCGGTCTCGCGTCGATCCGGCGGATCAGCGTCACCAAGCACATCGAGCTCGCGCGCGAGGGTCAGGTCTTCGTTTTTCGCCCGCGCAGTGCCGCGGCGAGCGCCGCCGAGGCCGCGTACGAGCTGGCCATCGCGCCGGGCGCGAGCGTGTGGATTCCGGCATTCGAGGCCACGCTCACACTCGGACGCGCCGCGGCCGGCGCTCCGATCGTGACCGCCGACCCCAACCGGCAGCTCTTCCAGATCCCTCGCGGCATGGAACCGCGATTCAGCGTCCGCAATCGCCGGAGCGGCGACCGCATCCCGCCGCTTGGCCTGGGCGGCGAGAAAAAGCTGACCGATCTCCTGATTGATCGTAAAATCGATGCAGTCGTCCGCGATCGTATCCCGCTCCTCCTGTGCTGCGACGAGATCGTCTGGGTCGCCGGTGTCGCCGTCTCGGAGCGATTCAAGGTGACCGATCCGGCCGGCGAGTCGTTCGAAGCGATTCTGGAGCGTGCCCGTGACTCAGACCATACAGGTCGAATCGACATTCAGCGCTGAAGTGATTGCCCGCCGTATCGCCGAGATCGGCGCCCAGATTCGCGCCGACGCCGGGTGGTCCGAGGTCTTTCTGCTCGGCATTCTCAAAGGAGCGTCGTTCGTGCTCGCGGATCTCATGCGAGCGATCCCGGGAGACGTCGGATACGGATACATCGACGTCGTGCGCGATATCGCCGACACCGAGACTGCCACCGCGATCGAGATCGATTTCGTCAGCTACACGAATATCCAAGGACGCAACGTCTGCCTGATCAAAGATGTCGTCTCCACCGGCGTGATCGAGAACTACCTGCTGACCCAGCTTCGCCAGCACCAGCCGGCCGGCCTCAAGCTGATGGCGCTGCTCGATCGCCCGAACCTTCGCACCGTGGAGCTCGCCACGGACTACTCGATTTTCACGGTGGAGGACGGGTCGTTCGTCGGTTACGGCCTCGAGCACGAAGGACGGCTGGGGAACCTGCCGTTCATTGGAAAGATCTGAATCAAATCAGAAATCAGAAATCAGAAGGCAGAAAGCAGAAATAGAAGCCGGTTCCAGGATCAGAACGGACGAAACAAAGCAGAAGGCAGAAAGCAGAAATAGAGGCCGGTTGCATGATCAGAACAGCGTGAACGAAGCCACCC
>DASQGS010000066.1:0-4158 GCA_035632455.1 Thermoanaerobaculia bacterium
TCATCTTCGAGGCGGTCCTGCCGAACCCGAATCCGGCGCTCGGCCTCGCCGCATGCGGTCCGGTCGCGCAGTTCTGGGCGGATCTGAGCTCGGTCGACTCGATGGACGAGCGCCGCGCGCGACTGGAGAGCTTTTTCTTCCAGGGTCTTGACGGGTTCGCTCCCGTCGTCGACGCCGCGAACTTCGCCATTCCCGGCGGAATTCGCACGCTTCAGCAGTCGGCAGACGGCGTGACGAACATCAGCGTCCGCTTTTATCAGTTCCGTATGGCCAAGCAGTGCGGCTCCGCCGGCTGCACGCTCCGGTTCACTCCGGACGTCCTCGAGAACATGCCGTTCGGATTGCTCTTCGATGGGGCCGACACCTCGGCGCAGGCACGGGCGTTACGCGCGGAGTTCGTCCAGCAGGTGCCGACTCTTGCGATCGAGGACCTGAACCTGATGAGCATGCGGCTTTCGAGGGCCTATCTGACGGGCGAGAGTGATCCGATTGGCAACCCCGCAGTCATGTTCTTCGAGCTGGCGTTCGACAATGGGAAGGCGACGCCTGATGGGATGGCGTTCCGGGCGAACATTCAAGCGGAGCTCGATCGCGTAGGCAGCAAGCTTACGCCGAACAACGTGGCCAAGCGTGCCGAGGAGTTGTCATGCACCGGCTGCCACGGATTCAATGGCGCGGTCGACTTCGGGGGTAGTGTGAAGCTCGTCATCGGGTTTCAGGGCAATCCGATGATCAGCGAAGACATTCTCGCCGACGGCGAGGCGGGATCGTCAACCCGTTACGGCGTCGATCCGATCGTGGAGAAGCAATTCATTCCGCATCGGATGCAGATCCTGCTGGACTTTCTGCGCGACGGAACGCCGCCCGTGCATTCGGAGTAGCGGTACCGCGGTTGGCTTCGCTGACCATCTGGCTGCTGCTCTTGAACCTCCGTCTGGCTCAAGCCGCGTGATCTCAATGTTTGCGTTGTCTTAAGCACGGCCGGGAGGCAAGCCTACCGATAGGTGGTGTGACGGTCTCGCGCGAGCTCATCGGCTCGAGCCGGCGCCGTAGTTCGGATGTCGTCCCCCGAGATCCTGCCAAGTGCGGGGGCCGCACTTACAAAGTGCGGCCACTTACAAAGTGCGGCCAATTACAGAGTTCAGCCACTTACAGCGACTGCAGGAATGCCATTAGTTTCGCCCGATCTGCGCTGTCGAGGTTTGCGAAGCGATCGCGGGAGGTGCGGGCCTGGCCGTCGTGGGCGAGGATGGCCTGATCGAGGGTGTTGGCCCGTCCGTCGTGCAGGAAGGTGTTGATCGCGCGCAGGCCCCAGAGCGGCGCGGTGCGCATCTCGCGGCCGCGCGAGTCGCCCTGGACGATGCCGTCGCCGAGCGATCCCATGTCGTGCAGGAGGAAGTCGGAGTAGGGATGGTAGGTCTTGCGATCGAGCGCGGCGACCGGGCTGGGTCCGGACTGGAGCGTGGCCACGTGGCAGGAGTTGCATCCGAGGCTGTTGAATACGGTCTCGCCGTCGCTGACGTCCTGGGTGATCGGGCCGCGCGGCGGGGCGGCGAGGAGGGTCATGAAATCGGCGAGCTTGCGGACGCCGTCGCCGAGGTCGTTGAGGTCAGGACGGGGATTGAATGCCAGCTCGGTGCAGTTGCCGCTCGGACAATTCTCCGAGGGGAACTGAGGATTCGTGATGCCCATCTCGTTGAGGTAGGCGTCGCCCGCGAATTGAAAGAGCGATGGCACCTGCGCCTTCCAGCCGAACTTGCCCGCCGTGGCCATGCCTGCGGAGATGTTCTGCACGAGATTGACGCGCCCGGCGGTGCCGTCGTTTCGCGCAGCCTGCTGCTGGGCAAGGGCTAGAAATGCGACGTCGGGCGTGGCATCGACGAGGCCGAGCCCGAACAGCGGCGTGGTGCGGCGGCGCGTGACGATCGTCGCCGCGGCGGGCACGCGCTCGGGCGTGAACGGATGCACCGAGCCGTCACGCGGTCCGATGGCATGCTCCTGAATGAGCGAGCCACCGAACTGCGTGAGGGGATCGAATGCGCCGGCGGTGATCGTGCCGAACCGCGTGACGAGGCGATTGCTGCCGCCGCCGGGGGCCGGTGCGCGGTGACACTCGGCGCACGAACGGCCGTTGAACACGGGGCCGAGGCCGTCGCTCACGGCCTCGATCGCCGCGAACTCCGCCGAGCCGTTGTTGAATGCGGCTCGCTGTGCGTTCGTGAGCCCGGGAAACGGATCGCCGAGCCTGGCGGTGTCGGTGTTCGCGGGCGGTGGGGCGGGGCGCGGTCCTCGGGGTGCTTGCTGCGAAAACGCGCTCGCGGCGATGAGCAGCAGGAGGGATGTCAGCAATGCGGCCACTGTCTTGGTCATGATCGACTCCTTTCAATCTCAGGTTTCGCGATGGTAGGGATCGCGGCGAAAGGAGTCTTCAGAGGCGTGAAAGGAGTTTGTAAGAGATGTAAAGACGCTAATGAAACCACGATCCTCCATTGACATCGATCGTGGCGCCGTTGATGTAATCGCCCATCGGCGAGGCGAGGTAGTGGATCGCCGCGGCGATGTCTTCCGGCGTGCCGACGCGGCGGAGCGGGATCTGGTTGATGATCTCGTCGTGGTGCGCCGCCAGCTCCGAGCGGGCCATGTCCGTTTCGATGAATCCCGGCGCGACGCAACTGGCGATGATGTTGTCGTGCGCGCATCCTCGGGCGATGGAGATGGTCAGGTTCACCAGCGCGGCTTTGGATGCGCCATAGTCGGCGAACTCGGTCTCGCCGCGGTAGGCGGCGCGCGAGGCGACGTTGATGATCTTTCCGCCGCCGTTCTTCCGCATGACGCGCATAGCCAGGAACGCAGCGTGGGCGGCGCCGAAGACGTTGACGGCGAACGTGCGCTCCCATCCGCGCTTCCAGGCCGTGAAGTCGGCGCCGTCGAACGGGTTGATGTCGAACGTGGCGGCGTTGTTGACGAGAATGTCGAGCCGGCCGAAGCGGGCTACGACGGCATCGATCATGGTCTCGACCTCGGCGGCGTTGCCGACGTCGGCGCGGACGGCGAGCGTCCGCTCCTCGCCGAGCTCGGCCACGAGTGCCGCGGCTTCGCTCTCGCTGCGGTTGTAGTTGATCGCGACCTGTGCGCCGGCGCGGCTCATCCGAATCGCCGCGGCGCGCCCGATCCCGCGCGATGCGCCGGTGATCAGAATGACTTTGCCGGTGAGGGAGAGGGTGGGGTGGTTGGGGTCGGGCATTGTGTCCTCGGGACGAAGTGATCAGTGGTCAGTGGTCGGTGGTCAGCGGAGTTACGTGAGGATGCGGTTCTGCGTTTGGTCAGTAAGTGAGCAGTGGTCAGTGGTTGTCAGTGGTCAGTGGTCGGGAGCGGCGGCGCGACAAACGGGGCGTGGATGATAACGCGGGCGTGGGTTCGATAGAATGCAACGCCATAAGCGGGGACCGACTCTTCACGCGACTCCGCTGACCACTGACCACTGACCACTTCTGACCACTGATCCACTTCACGATGATCGTCACCTTCTATACTCGCGCACACTGCCTCCTCTGCGACAAGGCGAAGGCGGCGATGGAGTTGGCGGTGAGGCGGCATGGGATCGAGATCGA
Organism: Thermoanaerobaculia bacterium; assembly: GCA_035632455.1. Lineage (GTDB taxonomy): Bacteria > Acidobacteriota > Thermoanaerobaculia > Gp7-AA8 > Gp7-AA8 > DASQGS01. Next base: position 3,612 of record DASQGS010000066.1, read on the forward strand.
GCTGCGGGAAGTCGACATCGACGGTGATCCGGAGCTGCGGGCGCGGTTTACGAACGATGTGCCGGTGATCTACATCGGCGGGCGCGAGGCATTCCGGCATCGCGTCAACGCCGAGGCATTCGCGGCGGCGGTACGCGAGGCGAACGGCCGCGCCGCGGTGGAGTAGGATTTCGATCGAGCGAGGAGGGAAGGCATGCCGGATCTGGCGAAGGAGAAGTGCATTCCATGCCGTGGTGGCGTCCCGCCAATGCCGGCGGCGGAGAGTGAAGCGCTGCGGAGCGAGCTGAGCGAAGGATGGCGAGTCGTCGACGGGCACCATCTCGAGAGGGAATTCGCCTTCTCGAACTTCGCTGAGGCGCTAGCATTCACGAATCGAGTCGGCGCGCTTGCCGAGGAACAGGGACATCATCCCGACATCTACCTGGCCTGGGGAAAGGTGCGCATCACGATCTGGACGCACAAGATCGACGGGCTGACGCGAAGCGACTTCGTGCTGGCGGCGAAGATCGACCGGTTGTGAGCCATCTGTCATCCTGAGCCGCCCATT
>DASQGS010000067.1:0-2782 GCA_035632455.1 Thermoanaerobaculia bacterium
CGACGCGCAACCGAACGTCGTTTCTTCGTTCCGCATCAATCGTCACGGGCTGATACGGGTGCGGGACGACGTGGATCGGAGTGGCGACGCCGAAGGACTCGAGCCTCTCCGCGGCGTAGCGGTTGTGGACGATCACAGCGCGCGAGCGGTTCGCGACGTCGATCGACGCGGGCATAAGGAAATTCGCGAGCTCGGTATGAAGACCAGCCGCCCGTCCGCGCGCCCACGCCGCGCCCGGCTCGCCATGATTCGCCCTCAACGCATCGACGTATCCCTCGACGTCGCCGCAGGCCAGCGTCATCTCGACGATGAGGTGATGCAGCACCAGGTCGTGGAGCACGATCACGCCGGGATAGGCCATGGCCTCGCGGTAGATCCACTCATGATGAGGGTTGTTGCCGAGCTGATACACGATGGCGCCGAATTGCTCGCGACGGTTGCGGTACTCCGCGAGGCCGATCACGGCATAGCCGGCGTTCCCCGCGGCCTCGCGCACGGCCGCGAGGTCGCCGTCCGGAACAACGGCGCTCACCGCCACTGCTTGGGCGAGCTCAGCGAGCAGCATGGCACTGTAATGCGCAATGCCCGACCGTGCGGGCGGCAGGGGCGAGAGATAGGCGAGCGTGGATGTCATCGTGGGCGGCAGAAGGAACGGTGACTCAATTCTGTAGCGTATTCCAGCAACTTCTCAAGCTGTTTCTCGAAGCGAGCTCGACGGGCTGGTGAATCGCCGTTTGCGCGGCTCACGATGGCATGCTGACCACGGACAACTGCTCACTGCCCTGCCTACGAATGCAATTCCTGGTACACGCTCTGCCCGACTTTTCTGCCGAGGACTTTGATCAGATCCTGCATCGATGCTTGTTTTACCGCGGAGAGACTGCCAAAGCACTCGATGAGAAGACGACGGCGCTTGTCGCCGATTCCGGTCAAGTCGTCGAGCTCGCTGTGAAGGACGCGCTTCGATCGCCGGCGGCGATGCGAGGAGACGGCGAAGCGGTGCGTTTCGTCGCGCACCATCTGAAGCAACTGCAACGCCGGGTCGCGCCGCTCGAGGCGGATCGGCTCCTCGCGGTCGGGAACGTAGATCTCCTCTTCCCGCTTGGCCAGTCCGGCGATCGTGATCTCCTCGATGCCGAGCTTGTGGAGCGCGGTGACCGCGGCGTTGAGCTGGCCGCGCCCGCCGTCGATCAGGATCATGCTGGGCAACTCCTTCTTCTCCTCGATCAGTCTGTGATAGCGCCGATGCACGGCCTCGGCCATGGATCGAAAATCGTCGGCGCCGACGACGGTCTTGATGTTGAAGACGCGATATTGGTTCTTGTCGAACTTCCCGCCATCGAGGACGATCATCCCGGCCACGGAGTCGGAGCCCTGGATGTTCGAGATATCGAACGATTCGATGCGGCGGATCTCGCCCTCGTGACCCAGCAGCGTGCCGAGGCGCTCGGCGGCGATTTGAGTGCGATCCTGTTGCGACTTGCGGAATCGCGACTCGTGCGAGAGCCGCGCGTTGCGGTTCGCGAGCTCGATGCGATCGACGCCCTTGCCGCGCTGGGGAGCGCGAAGGCTGACCTTGCGCCCGCGCTGCGATTCGATCCACGCGACGAGCAACGGCCCATCCTCGACGTCGAAGGGGATCAGGATCTCCGGCGGGATGAAGAGGTTGTCGGTATAGAAGCGCTGCAGGACCTCGCTGAGGAACTCGCCCGGCTGATACTCCTCGACCTTCTCCCAGAACAGCTCGCGGCGATCGACGACGTTCCCGTCGCGGACGACGAAAAGCTGGACCGCGACATCGCGCCCTTCTTCGTACAGTCCCCAGACGTCAGCATCCTCATCGGCGGCTGAGGCCACCTGCTGCTCGGCCTGGGTGCGCTCGACCGTTCGGATCAGATCGCGATAGTAAGCCGCGAGCTCGAACCGCTCCTCCCCTGCCGCTCCGTTCATGCGATTGCGCAGCCGCTCCTGCAACTCGCGCGACTTGCCGCTGAGGAAGAGAACGACGTCGTCGACCATCTCGCGATACTGCTCATGCGTCGTCAGTCCGACGACGCATGGGCCGAGACACTGATGCATATCGTAGTAGAGGCACGGACGCGGCAGCGCGCTCTCGCCGTCGGTGATGTCGAGATCGCAGCTCCGCAGCTTGAACTGATCGGCGACGAGTTTGAGTATCCGCCGCGCGGTTCCGGCGAAGAACGGGCCATAGTAGAGATCGCCCTTCCGGCGGTCGGTCCTCCTCGTGAAAACGACGCGCGGGTAGTCCTCGGAGAGGGTGACTTTGATGTACGGATAGCTCTTGTCGTCGCGGAGAAGGATGTTGTAGCGCGGCTGGTTCGCCTTGATCAGATTGTTCTCGAGGAGAATGGCCTCGAGCTCGTTGTTCGTGGTAACGAAGTCGATGGCCTCGATCTCGTTGATCAATGTCATCGTCTTGGCATCGCGCGCGCCGCGGCCGATGAGGTATGAGCCGACGCGATTGCGCAGGTTGCGCGCCTTCCCGACGTAGATGACATCTCCAGCGGCGTTCTTGTGAAGGTACACGCCGGGCCGCTCGGGGAGCTCCTTGAGGCGTTGTTTGAGGCGTTCGAGACGGTCCATCGGCGGTGATAGAACAACGCCAGATCGCACCGTCATCCTGAGCCGCGTAGACGGCGAAGGATCTCCTTGGCAGGATCTTGGCGGCACAGACAGGAGTGTCTGTGCCACCCGGGGTTCCGCCGCCTCAGGATGACACGATCACGAGTCTCTCGGTGTCCTCTGTACTCCGAGTCTCGAT
>DASQGS010000068.1:0-17276 GCA_035632455.1 Thermoanaerobaculia bacterium
CCACTGACCACTGACCACTGACCACTTCTCAGTTCCCACCACGGCTCACTCCCGACCCGCCACTCGCTCCATCACCCACTGACCACTTCTCGCCGCTGACGCTGATCACTCCTAGACGCTGCTCGTTCCATCACCCACCGATCACTCTTCCCACTCACGTGCCGAATGAAATACGCTCCCAATCCCGCCAGTTCACGCCAATAGTCTCGTCTCGAAAGGAGCTGGTTGCCATGATCTCCAGGCGTTCTCTCCTCATCCTCTCGTTGACTCTCGTCGTTTTCGTACCTGCTCTCAGCGCCGATCCTCCCTCCAGGGTTGCCCGCCTCAACTACGCAAGAGGGTACGTCTCGTTCCGGCCCGCGGGGGTCGATGACTGGGTGGCGGCGCCGATCAACCGGCCGCTCTTCGACGGCGACGAGCTCTGGAGCGATTCCCTGTCACTCGCCGAGATGCACGCCGGATCGACCGCGATACGCATCGGCGATCTGACGTCGTTCGGCTTCGTGGCCATCGACGATCAAATCCTGCAGATGCGCCTCAATCAGGGCGCCTTGAGCCTACACGTCCGGCGCCTCGAGGAGGGCGAGGTGATCGAAGTGGACGCGCCGAACTCGACGCTCACGGTCACGAGGCCTGGCGTTTTCCGGATCGATGTCTCTCCCAGCGGCAGGACGACGAGAGTCACGGTGTTCAGTGGCGAGCTCGAGGCGACCTCGGGGCGGGAGGTCTTCTCGATCCGCAGCGAGCAACGCGCGACCATCGAGGGCGATCCCGACGAGGAGTCGTACCAGATCGCCGACGCCGGGCTGCGCGACGAGCTGGACCGCTGGTGCCGCGACCGCGATCGGCGCGAAGATCGCGCCGCGGCCGTCGTTCACGTTCCGCGCGACCTCATCGGCTACGAGGACCTCGAGGACTCAGGCTCGTGGCGGCAGGACGCGGAGTACGGATGGGTCTGGTCGCCGGCGAACGTCGCCGTCGGCTGGGCGCCCTATCGCTTCGGACACTGGGCCTGGATCGAGCCGTGGGGCTGGACGTGGATCGACGAGGCTCAGTGGGGCTTCGCGCCGTTCCACTACGGCCGCTGGGCTTACGCTCGCGGAGCCTGGTTCTGGGTTCCCGGCGCGGTCGCCCGCCCGGTCTACGCGCCGGCCCTCGTCGTATTCGCCGGCGGCGGCCACTGGAATGCCTCGATCGCGTTCGGCGCGGGCGGCGGTGTGGCTTGGTTTCCGCTCGGACCCGGCGAGGCCTATGTTCCACCGTATCGGCACGAGGACCGGTATCTCCGAAGGATCAATGAAGCGAACGTCAGAAACGTCACCAACATCAATATCAACGTCACGAATGTCACCTACATCAACAGGACGGCGCCGGGCGCGATGACGGCGGTACCGAACGACGCCTTCACGCGCGGGAGGGCGGTAAAGGCCGCACTCGTTCCGATTACACCGGCGCAGGCTTCCGGCGCACCAGTCGCAGGGATGACCGCGCAACTGGCGCCCCGCCATGAAAGCGTGATCGGGCGAAGTCTTCCAGGATCAGGCGAGCGGATTGTCCGGCCGCCGGCGAACATCGTGGCGCGCTCGGTTGTCGCGAAAACCGCACCGCCGCCGACGCCGGTGCCGTTCGTCCAGAGGCAGGTCATGCTCGAAAAGCATCCGGGTACGCCGCTCGATCCGACCGATGTGCAGAAACTGCATGTGACCGAGCCCGCTCTGCGCATCCGGCCCGTTGCCAGCGGTGGCTTCCGCCAGCACACACCTCGCACCGGCAACGACGTCGAGAAACCGGTGAAGACCACCGGACCGACTGCGCCGCCGTCGAAGACCACGACAAGCTCGCCGGCGGTGATTCAGCCCGTCGTTCCGGTGACGCCGCGCGTCGAGGAAAGAACGAGGAGGTCGGAGCCGAAGGTTGAGCCCAAGGTCGAACCGAACGTTGAGCCCAGATTTGAGCGGAGGGTCGAGCCCAAAGTGGAACCCAAGGTTGAGCCCAAGGTTGAGCGGAAGGTCGAGCCCAAGGTCGAACCAAGAGTCGAGCCCAAGGTAGAGCCGCGGGTCGAGGAATTGCGCACGAGGCAGCGAACCGTCGATCGTCCGCCGGTCAAGGAGCCACCGCCGCCTGTGGTCAATAAGCCGCCGGCTCCCGCTCCCGCTCCCGCGCCCACCCCGCCTCCGCCGGAGAAGATCGATCGGAGCAAGGACAAGCCCGCCGGAGAGGCGAAGCCGAAGGACGAGAAGGCGAAGGACACAGAGGTCAAGAAGCCGCCGAAGAAGACCGAGGACAAGAAGGAGAAGGAGAAGGACAAGTCGCAATAGGCGAAAACGCGTCATCCTGAGCCGGCGAAACCCCGGAGGGGTGAAGCGCGGCGAAGGATCTCTTTGCGAAGGCCTCGATCCTCCCAAGATGATCCTTCGCCGTCTGCGCGGCTCAGGATGACATCTCCGCTAGACTCTCTCCCGAGTGATCGACGCATGGGAGCTCTTCGCGGTGGGCGCTACGCTCCTGAGCGTTGTCCTCACCATCCGGCAGAACATCTGGTGCTGGCCCACAGGCATCGCCGGAGTGCTGCTGTACGCGGCGGTCTTCTTCCGCACGAAGCTCTACGCCGATATGGCTCTGCAAGGCGTATACGTCGTGCTCTCGATCTATGGATGGCATGAATGGCTGCACGGCGGCCGCGACCATTCGGTCCTGGCCGTGTCGCGCTCTTCGCGCGTTGTCCGGGTCGCCGCCGTGGCGATCGGTGCCCTCGGCGCCCTGGCCCTGGGATCGATCCTCCATCGCACGACCGATGCCGCGCTACCCTTTGCCGACTCGGCGCTCACATCGTTCAGCCTCGTCGCGCAATGGCTGTTGACGAAGAAGTATCTCGAGAACTGGATCGTCTGGATCGGCGTCGACGTCCTCTACGTCGCCATGTTCGTGTACAAAGACCTCTACGCCACGGCGGCGCTCTACGCCGTCTTCATGGTGCTGGCGACGAAGGGCTATCTCGCATGGAAGGCGACTCTCGAGCGCGCACGGGCCTGATCATCGGCAAATTCCTGCCGCCGCACCGCGGACATGTGCGCCTCGTCGAGCTTGCGCTTCGCCGCGTCGACGAGCTGACGATTCTCGTCTGTTCTCTGCAAGACGAGCCGATCGACGGCGCACTTCGCGCCGCGTGGATGCGCGAGCTCTTTCCGTCCGCGCGCGTGGTGCACGTGACCGATGAGAATCCGTCATTCCCGCATGAGCATCCGTGTTTCTGGGATCTCTGGGTCGCGACGATACGGCGCCACGTGCAGACAGGCCCGGACATCGTCTTCACGTCCGAGGGCTATGGCGACGAGCTCGCGCGGCGGCTGCGAGCGCGGCATGAGTGCTTCGATCTCGAGCGCAAGCACGTGCCGGTGTCGGGGACGGCGATTCGCAACGATCCGTACGCAAACTGGGAGCATCTTCCGGATTGCGTACGGCCTTTCTACGCGAAGCGCGTCGTGATCACCGGCTCGGAGTGTACGGGAAAGACAACGCTCGCCGAGGCGCTTGCACGGCACTATCGAACGGCGTGGGTTCCTGAATTCGGCCGGACCTACATCGATCGCAAGAATGCACCGTTCGAGCCGGGAGACATTCGTGCAATTGTGGAGGGCCAGGTCGCGAGCGAGGATCTTGCGGCGCGCGCGGCCAACAAGCTGCTGATCCTCGACACCGACTTGATCTCGACCGCGGTTTACAGCGCGCACTACTTCGGCGAGGCGCCCGAGATCATCGTGTCGACTCTCGCGGGCCGCAAGCGCGCCGATCTCTATCTGCTCGCAGATATCGACGTGCCGTGGGTCGCCGACGGCCTGCATCGCGATCGCGAAACCATGCGCGAGGATATGCAGGAGCTCTTTCGCGACGCACTTCGCGCACGGGGGCAGGCGTGGGTCAACGTGCGCGGCACGCGCGACGAGCGCATGCGCAGCGCGATCGAGGCAATCGACGCGCTGTTTCGAGCGCGTGGCCGAACTCTGTAACCCTCTCCCGGCGGGAGAGGGCTTTCGCATGGCTCGATCAAGCTGATGATCGAAATCCAAACCTCACGCGCTCTTCCAGGCGCGTGATCACGCCGCCGGAGCATCGCGCGAATAGGGAATCGTTTTCCAGACATCGGGCGGTATCGGTCCGGTTTCGATGGCGCGGTCGCCGAAGAGCTCGCGTAGCGCGCTGGCGATCGCTTCATTGCGGACGTCTCCGCCGCGGTATCGGAAACGCAGCGAGCCGTCGGCGTTCTGGTGAAGAGCGAATTGCGCGAATGCGAATGGCCGGAGTGCCGCGGTCACGTCGATGTTGTTGACGTCCCGCCCGTCGGCGCCGGCGAACACGAGCGGCGCCCTTCCTTCGAGATCGCGCAGCACGGGCGTGCCGTCCTCATAGCCGAGCGCCGCCCAATCGCCGGTGCGATAGCGAAGCATCGGGAAAAACAGATTGCGTCCTCCGGTCAGCGCGATCTCGCCACGCTCGCCGGCGGCGCAGGGATGTCCTTCCTTATCCAGCACCTCGACATAGAGATCATTCGGCAGAACGCGGAAGCCGTCTCGCTTGGCGAACGCGATCGGGCCGGACTCGCACGTGGAGTAGACGTCGATGACCGGACAGCGGAAGCGCTCCTCCAGCATGGCTCGCGTCGCAGGGAGGAGATGCATGGCGCTGGAGATGAGGGCTTTCGGGCGCATGCGTAGCGGAAGCGCCGCGAGGTCGGCAAACGAGAGTGGATCGCCGGTGAGGAGCTCAGGCGCGCAGTCGTCGAGGAACGCGGCGCGATCGGCGGGATCACGCCACTCCGAGGGATTCAGATTCACTTTCACGATCCCTGCTCCGCCGAGAAACGACGAGATCGACGCCCAGGTCAGCGTGGTTTTCTGCGAGCAGACGAAGGCGATGGCCACGCGTCCCTCGCCGCCTTGCAACTCCACGCCGTGCGCGGCCAGCGCGGCGCGGTAGAGCGGGATGCGTGCCGACGCCGCTACCGGATGCGACAGCACATCGATCGGCCGGCCGTGTGTTCCTGATGTGTAGTAGACGATGAGATCGTCGAGCAGTGCGTCGTCGGGTACGAACGACCACGGCTCGCGCGCGAGATCATCGCGTCCCACCGGGGGAATCGACGTCAGGTCATCCGCCGTTCCGCCTCGACGGCGATAAATGGGAACGCGGGCCAGGCAGCGTTCAACGAGCTCGTGGACCCATGGCGGCGCTTCGCCGGGCCGCCATGCCGGCGGCGCGCCGAAGAGGTTCGTTTGATATCGCAGCACGCTCTCGCGCAGCGATTGCGTCAGTCGATCGCCACAGCGCATGTTGAACCGCGGTCCTCGGGGGTGCTCTCGCAAATGATCGAGCAGTCGTCGTCCAGCTTCGGTAAGAAGTGGAAAGCGCTCGGCGTCGGACAGGTGTGCGGCGGCGACCATCATTCTCTCCCGTAGACCGAGGCCGCTTCCTCGGCCGCTTTCTTGCGCATCGCCTCCTGGATCTCGCGGACGCGTTGCTGCGCAGCCCGCGTGTCGCGGAGGATGCGCTCGCGCCCCACGGTGTCGAGCGTGGCCAGGCGATCGGCGGCCTGCGGCTCGCTCTCACCCGCGGGCCGCAGCCCGAGGGCTCGTAACGCGAGGCGGGCCAGCTCCTCGCGCCGGTCCGGATCGCTCACGAACCTCCGAGGATCGACGCTCTTCACGATCTCGTCGAGAGCGTCGCTCCGCAGGAAATCGTACGCCGCCGCCGCGAAGGTCTTCCGTTCCAGAAACCAGGCATCATGCAGAAGCCACGACGCGATCAGCACCAGCGCGGAACGGCGAGGCTCGCGGCCACCGAACGGAGTGAGCCGGTCCGCCGGTACTTCGCCGCCGAGATCGAAGAGAAGATCGCCGGCGACGGCCTGGACATCGATCCGCCCGCCGAGCGCGCGCGGCTTCTCCAGAAACTCCGCGGGAGTCTCGGCAAGCCGGTGGGTCAGCGCTTCGATGGCCGGGCCTTCTTCGCTCATGCTCCGCTTTCCGTAGGTGCGGCGGCCGCCGCGGTGCGTGGCTGATCGTACTTCCGAAGGCTGAACTCGCGCGCGAATTCGACGATGTCCTCCCACTGGAGCACGTGCGCAACCTCCCATCCATCCTTCGTCAGGCGCTTCTCACCGGACTCGCCCCACGAAGCCGGCATGTGCAGCACGAACGTCCCTCCGCCGCGCGCCTTCTCCAGCGCCTCGCGCTCGACGGTCCAGCCATCGATGCCGTAGGATTTCTCGCGGAGCATGACGAAGATGTCGTGGTCGGTGACGATCAGGATGTGCACGGGGCGATTTCGTCGGTCTCTCGCTGCGAAGGTGCCCGCCAGGCGGTGGATGCCGAATGCGTAGCCTGTACCGAGATATCCGGTGAGGATGCGCAGGATCTCGTGCTCGTCGGAGATGAAGTCGCCGGTGGTGCTGAACGAGCCCGGCTCGCCCGAAAGCGTGACCATCACACGGGCGCCGGCACGCAGGGCCGAAAGCGCGATGATCGCTCCTGCCAGCACGGGATAGGACATCTGGACGCTTGGATTGGCCATCGAGCCGGAGCAATCGACGCCGACATAGAGATCGACCGGCTCGCGCTCCGGAGGAGAACCGGAGTCGGTCCCGTAGACACGCTGCACCGTCGTCACGCCTGGAATGATGGTCTCGCTGGCGAGCAGGGACTCCATGACGTCGAGCTGTTCGAGGCTTTCGCCGGCGTCCCATCCGTCGAGGCCTTCCGCCAGCGGCTCGCGGCTCGACGGCAGCTCGCGCACCGGGAACGGGATGACGTACGGCAGCGCGCGCTCGCGGTAGTACCGAATCGTGAGCTCGGAATCGGGCACGTCGACGCCGGCGCTGCGTAGAATCTCCTTGTACTCCGAGGGCTCGCGATAACGCCGTCTCGGAACGGAATCGCCCGGTTTCGAAGCCGCTGGATCCGGCGCCTCCGGCAGATCGGTGCCGCTCAGGTCGGGATCGAGCGAAGGATGGATCGCGCCATCGATCTCGTCGTCGTCGATTTCCACGAGACCGTCCGGAATCACGCCCGAAGGACCGCCGTCGGTGGCGAGCCAGCCGCGCAACGCGATCTTCACCGCTTTGCCCTCGTTCTCCGCGAGGTACGAGAAAAGGAGCGCTGCGAAACGGCCCGCTCCTTTCAACCAGTCCTTCGCGTAGGCCCGGATGAGCCGTGCACCGAGCGCGGCGTCGGCGTCGAGCGCCGGATCGCCCGAGGGGGCGACGAGCGAGCCCGCTGGGAGGCTCCAGAGGATCTCGTAAATCCGCATGTACAGGGTCCACATCTTGTCGGCGGAGCCGCCGGCGAGCTTCTTGTACACCGCGGCCATGTTGAGGTTGGCCTGGCGCATGAGGCGATCGTTGATCAGCAGATCGCTGTAGAGATTCGCGACGAGGCCGGTCTGCTGTTCGCGTGTGGGCAATCCGCGTCGGATGCGTGCGATCATGCGCGCCTGGTCCGCCAGATCGGACGGACAGTAGACGTGGTGCCCGATCTCGTGCCCCATGATCTCGAGCGGGAACTCGTCGAGCTGCTGCTCGTGAATCTGGGCCAGGCTGATGACGACGGCATGATCGTCGAGGCGGATCATGGCGAAGCTCGATGCCAGCGACTCACGCTTCTCGTCGGCGCGATCGAAGCACCACCGCGGCTCCCGCAATTGCGTGAAGCGGCTCCAGAGGGCGAGAGCCTCGGGCCATCGCGCGGCCCAGACATCCCGGAGTTGAAGCAGCTCATAGCTCATGGTCGCACCACGACGAAATGAACGAACGTTCCGGGCTAAGATGGCTCGCTCATGAGCCGCAGAACCACCCGACGCCGTAAGCGCGATGCCGATCGCAAAGGGCCATCGCTCTTTTTCTTCATCGCTCTGGCCGCAGGGCTGGTCCTGCTGGCCTGGGGATTCTTTGCCATCGTTCGCAAGCCTGTCCAGCAGCCTCGCCCCGCCACGACGAGGTCGGCATTGACGCCGTTCGCAAGGGTACACGCCTGCGCGCCCGCAACCCGGACGGGCGGCGTTCCAGCCTGATCCGACCGATCCGTCGGATCCGTCCGATTCGGGCAATCCGCGCGCACGTAGGCTGCGGGCGCACAAGCTGTGCGCCTCAGATCCTGCTATTCCTGCCCGAACTTCCGGATGTCGTCGCCAACGTCCTTGTGATCCTTCTCCACGATCGGTCCTGCTCCCTGCACCATGACCCGGATCTGCTCGACGACTTCGGGATTCGCGAGGGTCGTCACGTCGCCCACCGGAAGGTGGTTCGAGATCGACGCCAACACGCGGCGCATGATCTTACCGGACCGCGTTTTGGGCATGTCGGAAACGATGCGCACGCTCTTCGGCCTCGCGATCTTGCCGATGAGCTTCTCCAACTCGTAGACGACCGATTTCTCGATTGCTTCGCTCGGAGCGATTCCGGGCTTCAGCGCGACGTAGACCTCGGGGATGCGGCCGCGAGCGTCGTCGGCGACCGGGACGACCGCGGCTTCGGCGATCTCTCCGACCATGAGGCAGGCCGACTCCAGCTCCTTCGTTCCGAGGCGGTGGCCGGCGACATTGATGACATCGTCGACGCGGCCGAGAATCCGGTAGTAACCATCCGGCGCGCACACCGCGCCGTCGCCCGCGAAGTACGGCCAATCGCGCCAGTTCTTGCTCTTGCGGTCCTTGCAGTACTTCGCGTAGTACGTGGAGACGAAGCGATCGGGATCCTTCCAGACCGTTTGAAAAATACCGGGCCAGGGGTTCTGGATGCAGATGTTCCCGGCCTGTCCGCCTGATGGGAGCTCGGTCCCAGACTCGTCGAGAATCACAGGATGGATGCCGGGCATGCCCGGACCGGCGCTGCCCGGCTTCATCGATTGCAGCGCGGGCACGGTGCTGCAGAGGAAGCCGCCGGTCTCGGTCTGCCACCAGGTATCGACGATGACCGCCTTCCCTTTGCCGACAGTCTCGTAGTACCACTTCCAGACCTCCGGCTCGACCGGCTCGCCGACCGTGACCATCAGCTTGAAGTTGTAGTTGTAATGAAGCGGCGTCTCGGGACCGACCTTGCGCAGCATGCGGATAGCGGTCGGCGCGGTATGGAAGATGTTCACGCCGAGGCGCTCGGCGATGCGCCACGGCCGGCCGGCGTCGGGGAATGTGGGAACGCCTTCGTAGATCACGCTCGTCGCACCGAGGGCGAGCGGGCCGTACACGATGTAGCTGTGGCCCGTGATCCAGCCGATATCGGCCATGCACCAGTAAATGTCATGAGGTTGAATGTCGAGAATGTACTTCGACGTCGCGGTGACATAAGAGAGATAGCCGCCTGTGCTGTGCTGGCAGCCCTTAGGCTTCGCCGTCGTTCCGCTCGTGTACATGAGGAACAACGGCGCCTCGGCCGGCATAGGAACGGGATCGATCTTCCGGCCGGCGTAACCGCGGAGCACCTCGTCGACGAAGTAGTCGCGGCCTTCGGCCATCGGTGTCTTCGAGGCGTACTGCCCCTTGTGGCGGCGCCAGACGAGGACCTTATCAACCGGTTGGGAGTCGTTCATCGCCGTATCGATGGCCTGATCGGCCTTTTCCTTGTGATCGATCAGCGTGCCGCTGCGGTAGTAGCCATCCATCGTGATCAGCACGCGGCTGCCGCTGTCTGCGATGCGCTGGCCGCAGGCCGCGCCGCTGAAGCCGCCGAAGACCACCGAGTGAATGATCCCGAGGCGTGCGCATGCGAGCATCGTGATCGGCAGCTCGGGAACGAGCGGCATGTGGATCGTCACGCGGTCGCCGGTGGCGAGGCCGCAGAAATCGCGCAGCATCGCGGCCACTTCGTTGACCCTTGCGTAAAGCTCCTGATAGGTCAGAGTCACCATGGCCTCGTCCTCGGGCTCGGGGACGAAGATCAGCGCTGCTTTCCCTTTGTGCGTCTCGAGATGCCGGTCGATGCAGTTATAGCTGGCGTTGAGAACACCGCCCACGAACCACTTCCAGAACGGCGGATTCGAGCTGTCGAGCGTCTGGTTCCACTTCTTGTACCAGGAGAGGAGGTCGGCGTACTCGTCGAAGCACTGCGGGAACTTGTCGAGCGCGAATCGCTTCGCGTAATCGGGGTCCTTGAGGTTGGCGTTCCTGGCGAACTCCGCGGGCGGCTTGTAGTAATCCTCTTCCTTCCAGTGGACGGCGATCTGCGCTTCATTGACGTCGAGCGAGCTCATGCAGTGACTCCTTTCGCAGTGCTTGGAATGGCAGCAGAGTGTTGATGCGCCTCGCCGGCGCGTTTTTCATCTGCGGTCCGAACCTTGGGAATGACGGCGATGGTCAGGAGAGCCTGTGGCGCACACCTCACGCGGTGCCTCCTCGCACGATGATACGTGACGCCGGTCATCGAGGAGCGAGCCCGATGACACCAGCCCGCGATTCGCGGTCATCGTGTGCCGCAAGTTGTATCACGACTGGCCGGAGGTGGGGACACTTGAGCATCCCCCTCTCCCCGCCCGAACCGTAACGCCAAGGCACGCCGCACGAGATTCGGGGAGAGGGCCGGGGAGAGGGGAAAACATCACCCATCCGCGGGGCACACACCAAGCGCAGAGTCTCAGATTCACGCAGATGGCGCCTCCACGAATCTGCGTCATCTGCGTAATCGCGGATGATCTCCGCGTGCCGCCGTGGTCTGCGAACCAGGTTTCGTGGCACCATGCCGAATTCGCCGCTTGAGGAGAACACCATGCACGACACTTTCCGCGCACTCATCGCACGCAAGTCCGACGACGGCTACACCGTCTCGATCGAAGAGCTGAACCAATCCGACCTTCCTGCTGGCGGAGAGGTGCTCGTCGAGGTCGCCTGCTCTTCGCTCAACTACAAGGACGGTCTGGCCGTGACCGCGCGCGGCAAGATCATCCGCCGCTTTCCGATGGTTCTCGGGATCGACCTCGCCGGTACGGTCGTCTCTTCGGCGAGTTCGGAGTTTCAGCCCGGCGACCGCGTGCTCGCGACCGGCCAGGGCCTCGGTGAGACGGATTGGGGAGGCTACGCCGGGATGCAGCGCGTGCGCGCCGATGCCCTCGTGCCGATCCCTGCCGCACTCTCGTTCCAGCAGGGCATGGCCATCGGCACGGCCGGCCTCACGGCGATGCTCTGCGTGATGGCTCTCGATCACGCCGGCATCCGCCCGGACGAGCGTGAGGTCGTGGTCACCGGCGCCGGCGGCGGCGTCGGATCGATCGCGGTCATGCTGCTGGCGCGGCGCGGATACAAGGTCGCGGCATCGACCGGCCGCGCCGAGATCGAGCCCTGGCTTCGCGGCCTCGGCGCGTCGTCGATCGTTCCTCGCGAGGATCTCGCGCGCAAGCCCTCCGCGCTCGAGTCCGAGCGCTGGGCCGGCGCCGTCGATACGATCGGAGGCCTGACCCTCGCGACGTTGCTGGCGCAGACGGTCTACGAGGGCGCGGTTGCGGCCTGCGGCATGGCCGGCGGCGCGGAGTTGTCGACAACCGTCTTTCCGCTCATCCTTCGCAACGTCGCCCTCCTCGGCGTGAGCTCGCTCCGCACTCCGAAGGAGACCCGCCTCGCCGCCTGGAGCGCCCTCGCGCATGAGCTCGACCTCAGCGTGCTTGACGCTTCGTGCCGCATCGAGCCGCTGTCGCGAATCCGCGAACTGTCGGAGGAGATCCTCGCCGGAAAAACGCGAGGGCGCGTCGTGATCGACGTACGAGGATGAACGCGATCTACTTCTCCGAGGAGTACCCAGCCGACCATGTGGAGCCTTGCATAAGTCGCGGCAGCAAGAAGCCCTCTCCCGCCGGGAGAGGGCGGCGCGAAGCGCAGGTGAGGGGACCCGCGCGCAGCACTGTCAAAGCGATGACGATCTTGCGATGACCTTGTTGGGAACGAGCACTGCCGCGGGGCAGGGTTGCCCCGCGGCACGCGGGAGAGAGATCCGCGTTGCTCGGGTGTGGCGCGCCGGCAGGGCTACTTCTTGGCGCCGAGGATCGCGTCCTTCGCTGCTTTCGCGACCCGGAACTTCAGCACGCGCTTGGCCGGAATCTTGATCGCCTCGCCGGTGGCCGGGTTGCGTCCCTTGCGGGCCTTCCGGTTGACGAGCACGAGCTTCCCAAGGCCTGGGAGCGTGAAGCCCTTCTTCGCTTCCCTGTAGGCGAGGTTCGTCAGCTCCTCGAGGAACTGGGCCGCTGCCTTCTTCGGTACGTTGTTCGCCTCGGCGAGCTGGGCGATGACCTGCGATTTTGTCAATGGGCCGACTGGCATTCTGTTGACTCCCTTCGAATTTTTGGATGATGTCCGCGTGGACAAAATTCAGCGAACTGTAGCGGTGAAGCGCCTAAGACGCAAGCTCTTCGAGCGAAAAAGTCTCTAGAATCCGAGGAAATCCTCGAGAATCCTCAAGACGCCTTGCGATCGATCGGCGGATTCGAGCGGCTGTCAATTGGAATTAAGGATGTAGGCATTGTCTGACTCGCACACAGGTCGAGCAAATCAAAGCGGTCAAACGCGGCGCCCGAGATTCGCGTTCTCCGCATGGCTCCTATTGTGCTCTTCGCTTGCGATCGCATCGGACGATGCGAGAAATGGGCGACTCACAGCCCGGCCTTCCGCAAGCGCAGCCCGTCACGGCGCCGCCGGATTGCGTCATCTCGATCTCGACCCGGAGCGCGATGCATGGCTTTATGTTCCGCAGTCCGTCGATCCTTCCAAGCCTGCGCCGTTCGTCCTGTTGCTTCATCCAGCGGGCGGCGACGCGAGCCGGTTTCTCGAGCGCTTCCGCGCCGCGGCCGACGTCCAAGGCGTGATTCTGTTGTCGCCCGCCTCGCGCGCCGCGACGTGGGACCGGGTGAACGGCCCCTTCGGTCCCGACGTCGCATTCATCGACCGGGCTCTCCGTCAGGTTTTCACCGATTACTCGATTGATCGCTCCCGGCTCTGCATCGCCGGCTTCTCGGACGGCGCGTCGTACGCCCTTTCGCTCGGGCTGACGAATGGCGATCTCTTCACGCACGTGATCGCATTCTCGCCCGGATTCATGCAGCCCGCCTCGCGCACCGGCTCTCCGCGATTCTTCGTCGCTCACGGCACGCACGACGAGATCCTTCTGATCGAGAGAACGGGCCGGCCGATCGCCGCCGAGCTCCGCCGCGCCGGTTACAAGGTCGAGTACCGCGAGCACGAGGGAGGCCACACTGTAACGCCGGAGCTCGCAGCCGAGGCGCTTGGGGAAATCAAAAATCAGAGAGCAGAAAGCAGAAATATGCCGCGCAAGTGACGCGAATCCTCAGCTTCTATTTCTGCTTTTTGCTTTCTGCCTTCTGACTTCCTATCCCCCGGTAATCTGTGACAAACCAGATGATCGCCAACAGCAGCCCGATGAGAAGGAAGAAGTTTCGGGAGCGCACGCCGGCGGAGAAGCCGGCGATCCATGGCATGGCCAGGACCATGATCGCCGCCACCAGCTCGATCGCGCCGTGTATCGGGAAACCGATCACCTTCTTCACGCCGAGAGGGAATCGCGTCAGTGCCGTCAGGATGAGATGCACGGCGCCGAGCGCATAGCAGATCATCGCCTGCTTCCCCACGAATCCCACCGACGAAGGCCCGACGAAAAAGATCACCGCGATGGCGTAGTCGAGGATGCCGTGAGACCAGGCGCCGATCAATCGCATGGCGTCATTAAAGCAGAAAGCAGAAGGCAGAAAGCAGAAATAGAAGCGGGCTTGTGGCTCTGCGCAATCCATTTCTGCCTTCTGCTTTGTGCTTTCTGATCTACTCCACTTCCCGTCCCTCGCCGAACTCGAGAACCAGAAATCCTGACTCGCCGTTCGCAGCGATGACCCTCTGGATCTCCTCCGCGCCCTCGCTCTCGCCGTCGTCGCCGAGCTCGAACGTCCCGTAGTGGATGGCCACGCTCGTCTGCGCCTCGAGCACATGATGCGCCGCGACGGCCTCGGCTGGATCGATGTGCGCGGTCTTCATGAACCACCTTGGCAGGTACGACCCGATCGGCAGCAGGGCCAGCCGGATGGGCCGGAACTCCTCGGCGATTCGCGCGAAGTGGTCGCCCCATCCGGTATCGCCGGCGAAGTAGACATTGCCGGAGGGACCGTTGATCACGAACCCGCCCCAGAGATTCGCATTGCGATCCGACAGCCCGCGCGCCGAGAAATGTTGCGCCGGAACCAGCGTGACCGACGTGCGCTCCGACAGCGCGATCGTCTCCCACCAATCCAACTCCTCCGCCCCGCCGAGGGAGTGGCGTGCCATCAGCAGCGCATTGCCGAGCGGTGTGAAAACGCGCGGACGGCTGTGAACGCGCAGGCGCCACAACGTCGGGATATCCAGATGATCGTAGTGATTGTGACTCACCAGCACCGCATCGATCGGCGGAAGATCGCCGAACCGAATCCCCGGCGGCCGGTGCCGCCGCGGCCCGACGAACGACACCGGCGAGCACCGCTCCGACCAGATCGGATCGGTCAGGATGTTCATCCCGTCCATCTGGATCAGCACCGTCGAGTGATTCACCAGCGTCACCCGCAACCGCCCACCGCTCACCCGCGGATGCGGCGGTTCCCCGAACGGCGCATCGACCCACTCCCGCCAGATGCCACGCTGCCGGTTCGCCTGCCACTCCAAGAACGCTCGCCCTCGCTGCGTGGCCGCAATCGGATTGTGAAACCGCCACCCATCGAAATGATCGCTGATCCGCCCGCGGTAGTGCGGCGCCGCAAATCCGAGCCGCTCGACAACCGCGAACGCCGCAGCCGTGGCGGCGGAAACCTTCAGCACCTTCGAGATCCGAGCCATGCCCGCGCAGCATGGCAAGACCGGCAAGGAATGACAAGGCCGCGGGTTCATCGGCCTTGACGCCCCCAACCCGCTCCTCTATTCTGAACGCCCTCGGGAATCGCCCGAGGAACCCGTTCGTTGAACGCAATCCCAGGCGCTTAGCTCAGTCGGTAGAGCATCACCTTCACACGGTGGGGGTCATCGGTTCGAGTCCGATAGCGCCTACCACTCTAAACCACTCACGCCGCTCAGGTTAGCAAGACCGGGCGGCGTTTCCATTTTCTGCTTCGACCCTCCAAGTGTTCGCGCAAGTGTTCGCGGAGTCCTGGTTGGGTCCGAACGCGCATCGCATCTCGGTGTTATTTGTCGCTTTGCTTCTCGCTTTGCGCCTTCTGCGGCGGACCTGGGCGGGGGTTCTGGCTGGGATGCCGGCGCTCGGTTAGTCCCGTCACTCGCTCAGGCGGGGCGGGAGGAGGTCCCGTGCCGCTCGCCCTGGCGCAAGGGGATCGCTCTTCTTGACTTCCACGATTGGGCGACCTTCAGGATCGATCTTGAGTGCTACTCGGATTGCGCCTCCTCCTCCCGCGTCAAGGCACCAGCGGCAGAACTGCGCCTCGTGCGGCCCGTGTGGGTCTCCAAAGAGACATGTCGTCCATCGGCCGCACTGTGGGCATTCGGAAAGCCGCATCGCGCCCGCGATGTTGCGCAGTGACTCCCGAAGGTCCTCAAGCTCGTGCAGCGTAGTAGCGTCTGCCCACAGCGGTACGCTTGCTGTGACGCTCCAGAGGATGAGACTGGTCTCGTAGAGGAGGTTGCCCGTCTGCACCCGGCAGGCGTTGCTCCAAGTCGCGATGTACTTATCCGGCGTGCGTGGCCCGGCGTCCGTGTAACAGACTGGGCATGTGACGCTGAAGAAGAGTCGCCCGTCAAGCTCCGAGAGGTGCGCGGGTCCTGGGATGGTCAGCGTGGTGAGGCAGGCGAGCGTCTCGTCGAGCGCGCGGCGTGCTTTCTTCGTGACCCAGCGCGACGTCAACTCGGTGAGTGCACCGGCAACGGTCTGCAGGAGCGCGTCAACGTGCTCACGCGGTGCGCGAACCCATGCGTTGAGGTAATCGCGCAGGTCCACCGGTTGGGGCTTGGCGCCGCAGAGGTTGCAACGAAAGTGGAAGATCGTGAGGCTCATTGCGTCTCGTGGTACTTGCCGCCTCGGTCAGTGAATGCTGGCCACGTTCCTTCGAGCACGTCGACGAGGTGCCGATTGATCGCCGGATTCTCGATGCTTCCGGTCGTGTACGTGACAGCTTGGGCGGTATCCTTGTCGATCCTGCACCAGATGATTTGCTCGGCGTTGCAGACGACGGCGAGGTTCGGATTGTGCGTGACCATGATGAGCTGCCGTCGCTGCTTTGCTTCCTTGATGCACGGTGCGAGGAGTTCGAAAACGCTTTGATTGTCGAGGTTCTCCTCTGGTTGGTCGATGATGAGTGGTCGATCGTCTTGGTCGATGACGAGGTAGAAGACGAGGAGGAGGCTACCGCGTTCGCCGGGCGTGAGTTGATTGAGCTCGCGATCGTTGATGCGTAGCGCGTAGCGCGGTTCGAGGTACGCAAGGCCGTAGAGGTAGTTGTAGATGCTCTCGGGGTCTTCGCCTTTGCGCAGTTGTCGCTGGACGTCTTCGACGTCGCCCGGTTCACCATGCTGGTTGCAGTGGAGGAGGTCGGTCGTAGTGCTGAGGAATCGTTCCACGTCATCGGTGATGTTGAGGTCGTAGTTGAGGAGTTGATCACGCATCGCGTGTTCCTCTCGGTACGCCCCGATCGGTGTGCGATTGATATGTCTTGTGAACTCTGTGGCGAGGCCGGTGTCGACGAGCTTCGCGGTGAAGTTCACATTGAGTTGTGCGCGAACGACGGCGTGGTTGGCAAGGCGCTCGGCCGCTGGGCCATAGAGCGTCCGCTCAAATGCTGTGATACTGAGCAGTTGCTCGTGAATGTCGCGCGCGAGGCCAGTGCGGTCACGGTGGAGCGTGGCGAGGCGCTCGGTTTGCGCGTTGCGCGTCGTCGTTAGGCGCGCCTTGAGGTACTCGATCGTACCCGGCGTCGTGGTTGTTCCAACGATCGCCTTGCGCTGTTGCTCCCAGGACTGCACGCGGTCGAGGTATTGCTGGTAGGCGCGAGCTGGAGCATCGAGCAGTTCCTGCTCTTGGAGAACGGTCCGCTGTGCGGCGGTGCGCTGTTCGCGCAGGCCACCCAGGGTTGCTTCCGTTTCAGTGATACTCGTCGCAATCGCTTTCGCTCGTTCCTCCAACGGGGTGAGAGTCAGCGTGGCGGGCAGCAGCGCTTCGAAGAGGATGCCGAGACGCCCAAGATCCTCCGTCGTGCCTGCCTTCGTTCTCGCGATCGTGTCTTGCAGGGTGCGCAGTCGCGCGCTCACGTTCGCGGCTAGAGTGCGCAACT
>DASQGS010000069.1:0-21079 GCA_035632455.1 Thermoanaerobaculia bacterium
CCGCGTCACCGGCGACGCCACGAGCGTGGGCACGTTCGCGACCACGCAGGGCGGCAGCGTCACCATCGCCTCCGACGGCACGTTCAAGTACACGCCGCCGGTCACGGTGAGCGCGCTGTCATCCGACTCCTTCACCTACACCGGCAGCAGCAACACCGGCACAGTTCCGAGCATCGTGCAATACGCGGCGTCGACGGGTCCGGCGACGGCCACCGGCACGGTCACGCTCAACCTCGCCAATCGCGTCTGGTACGTGAGAAACAGCGCCGGTGCCGGCAACGGCCAGTCGCAGTCGCCGTTCAACACCCTCAGCCAGGCGGCCACGTCATCGACTCCGAACGACATCATCTTCGTGTACCGCGGCGACGGAACCTCGAACTTCCAGAACGCCGGAATCACGCTCCAGAGCGGACAGTCGCTGATCGGCGAGGGCGTGGCACTCGTGGTCAACGGTAACCCGCTTGTGGCGGCAGGTGTTGCGCCGTCGATCGCGAACACGGGCGGAAACGTCGTGACGCTGGCAAGCCCGGCCGGGAACAACACCGTCGAGGGCCTGTCCATCAGCGCGAGCAGCGGCCACGGTATTCAAGCCAACACCTTGACGGGCGGGATCAACACGATCTCGAACGTGACCATCGCCGCTACGGGCGCCAATAATGGCGTGAACCTCATCAACAATAGCGGCTCTACGTTCAACGTCACGGGCGGCCTGATTGTTACGAGCGCGACCGGTACCGGCTTCAACGCCACCGGCGGCGGCACTGTGAGCGCCACGACCACAGCGGGTGCCAACACGCTCTCCGCGGCCGGCGGTCCCGCAATGAACGTGGTCAACACCACCATCGGCGCGAGCGGCCTGACCTTCCAGAGCATCAGCGCGAACGGCGGGGTCAATGGCATCGTTCTGAACAATACCGGCGGCCTCGGTGGCCTTACGGTCGCTGGCGACGGCAGCGCGACGCGCAACAACAGCGGTGGAACGATCCAGAACATGACCGGTGACGGCGTAGTGCTCACGAGCACGACCAGCCCATCGTTTAGCCATATGAGCATCCAGAACACCGTTCACAATGGCGTCAAGGGCGTGCTGGTCACCAACCTGGTGTTCAATCACGGTTCGATCAGCAATTCCGGTGTGAGTGCGGGAGGCGCGGCGGTCGGAAGTGCCAACGACTCGAACCTCTCATTCGGGTTCCCCGGAGCACCGTTGGGAACCGAGCAAAACCTCACCGGAACCGTATCGATCGTAGACAACGCCCTCACCAATGCGCTCTACCACGGGATCGACCTCCGCCAATTCAACGGCACGGTGGCGTATGCCAACATCTCCGGCAATACCCTCACCAGCACCACCAGCGCGGTCACTTCCATTGGGACGGCAATCAACATCGGTCTGAACGGCGGGGCCGGATTCGCGTCCAGTCTGACGAAGGCGGACATCACTGGCAACAACATCAACAATTTCCCGAGCGGGTCGGGGATGCAGCTTTTCGGCGGCAATACCAACGGAACCACTCCGTCGAATCTGGGCATTCAGGGCGATGCCACGAATATCGTCACCATCACCGGAAACACGCTTCAGGGACAGAGCGCGGTTGCCCAGTTCGGCACGACCGGAGTGGACTTCGAGGTGCACGGAGCCGGCGGCGGCAACGGCAACATCAACGGCAACAGCATCAGCTTTGTGAGGGGCGCCGGTGTGATCGTGGACGTTGGCCGAGGATCGGCGACAGTGACCGGCAGCGTGAGCAACAATGTGCTGAACACGTCCAACGTGCTTTCCTCACCCGGGATCTCCATCGGTCTCAGCAACCTTGTGGGGAGCGAGAACGCCTCGGCGCCGCAGTTGACGCTCGACGTTCTGGGCAATACGATCACGAATAACAACGGCATAGGGATTCTCGCCAACTCGCTTCGGAACGCCGGTACGATGAAGGTGAAGATCCAGAACAACAGCGTTGCAGCGCCAACGGCGGCAGGAAACCGGGCCGGGATCGAGGTGAGATCCGGCGGACCGGCGGCCTCGACTCCGGGCAACACGAGCGTTTGCACGAACATCGCCCTCAACACGGTCGCCGGCAGCGGCACGTTCCCGGGCATCGGTCTGCGCTTGCAGAACCTGGCCACGGCGACGATCGCTTTCGGGATCGATGGGCTGACCGGAGGAGGCGGATCGCCCGCGACCGAACAATACGTCGGTAACGGGGTTGGAGGAAAGAATCCGGGCAGTGCAAACGGGATTCTCGGTACGAACGGCGTTCTCCTCGAAAGCGCAACCACTGGGTTTACCGCGTGCTCGCTCCCGTGAGCGGGATACGTTTCAATGCATGTTCAAGGTGCCAGCTCGATCCAATCTCTACTTAGGCATAAAGGAGGCAACTGATGGCGGAACCATTCCTCTCGGAAATCAGAATCATGAGCTTCGGCTTCCCGCCCAAAGGGTGGGCTCTGTGCGACGGACAGCTCCTGCCGATCAACCAGAACCAGGCCCTGTTCTCGCTGCTCGGCACAACCTACGGCGGTGACGGCCGCGTCAACTTTGGATTGCCCAATCTGCAGGGAAGGGCGCCGATCCATATGGGCAGTGGTCACACGCTCGGCGAGCGAGGCGGCGAGCAAGGACATACTTTGTCGATCTCCGAGCTGCCACAGCACGTTCACACGGCCAACGCGAACGGGAATCCAGCCAACGGAACCATTACGAACGTATCGGCCAACAACGTCATCCTCTCGAAGTCGACCGGGTCGAACATGTACGTTGCTCCACAGTCGCTCGTCGCCATGAACCCGGGCGAGATCGCCAACGTGGGTGGAAGCCAGGCGCATCTGAACATGCAGCCTTTCCTCGTGCTGAATTTCAGCATCGCCCTTCAAGGGATCTTCCCGTCGCAGACCTAACAAAAGGAGAGAACGATGGCACAACCATACGTAGGGGAGATCCGGATGTTCGCGGGGAACTTCGCTCCCGCGGGCTGGATGTTCTGCGAGGGGCAACTCTTGCCGATCTCGGAGTACGAAACGCTGTTCAATCTCATCGGAACCACATACGGCGGCGACGGGCAGTCGACCTTCGCCCTGCCCGATTTGCGCGGACGCATTCCCTTGCACTTCGGCAACGGCTTCACACTTGCCGAGACCGGAGGAGTGGAGACCGTTACCCTGACGGTCTCGCAGATCCCGGCCCACTCCCATGCGGCGCTGGGCGCGAACGCCGCCGCGGCCGGTGTCGATCCCACCAACAACGTGCCTGGCACGACATCGACGAACGTTCAGCCTTACGGGAGCGACCTGCCGAGCGCGATTTCGCCGAGCGCGGTGTCATCGGTCGGCGGCAGTCAGCCCCACAACAATTTCCAGCCGTACCTGTGCGTCGATTTCATCATCTCGTTGTTCGGGATCTTCCCGTCCCAAACCTAGGAGGAGAGAAGACATGGATCCATTTGTGGCAGAAATCCGCATTTTCCCCTTCAATTTCGCGCCGAAAGGTTGGGCGTTCTGCGATGGGCAGATCCTGCCTCTCTCTCAGAATACGGCTCTCTTCTCGCTGCTCGGGACGACCTATGGCGGGGACGGCAAGTCGAACTTCGCCCTTCCCGATATGCAGGGCAACGCTCCGATGCATCCGGGTCAGGGACCTGGCCTTTCGCTCCACGACCTCGGCGAGACCGGCGGCTCGGAGACTGTGTCGCTTCTGGAATCAGAGATTCCGTCGCACAGCCACGGGATGCTCGCATCGAATGCCGATGGCATCGACAACTCGCCATCCGGGGAGTTCTTCGCGAACGGCGTTGGCATCGGAAACTTTGCGCCGGTGGCGAACATCGTGCAGCTCAACGATAACTTCCTGACGCCGGCCGGCGGCGATCAGCCCCACAACAACATGCAGCCGTACCTCACGCTCAGTTTCTGCATCGCTCTTCAGGGGGTTTACCCGCCGCGGACCTGACCGCGGGCCGGAGTCCACTCGCTTTCGCTCACAGGGTTCGGGAGCGCCTTCCGGCCTTCCGAACCCGGCGGGGATCGCGGGACAGCTCCTGGAATCCGTGCAGCTTGTCTTGATTGAGTAGCAGCCGTTTGTAGAAAGAGAGAGATTCGAACAATGCGCCAGAAGAATGTCGAGAGCCGTTCGGAGCCGATTTTTGCATCTTCCCGAGGCCTGCACCGACGCGAATTCCTGCTGCTCAGTTCGAGCGCCGCGATCGGTCTTGCCGCGACTTCGATTCCCGCCAAGCTCTTCGGCTCGATCGCCGAAACGGGCTTGCGCACCGCCCTTTCGGTCGGGTATCTCGATTACCTGCCGGAAGACTCCCAGGCATTTCCGGCTCGCGGCCGCGTCGTGGCGGCCGAGTCGCTTTTGTCGGGCGATCCTCGATTCGGCGAGAGCGGCGCGCTCATTCGCCTCGTGGGCTTCTGGCGTCCTCAGGCTGTGCGCTCGGCGCCGCTCTCGGCCACACTCCTCGCGTACTATCCGGCCAACGGTGCGCACGACAAGGCCCCGTTTGTGGCTTGGACTTACGTGTCCGACGGCAGTCAGGTGTTCGCGACGCCTCGGGCTCTTGTTCACGCGCCGATCGGCAGCGACGGCCTCGATCTCGCCGTCATGACGGGCCGCCCGGCGCCGTTCGTCGAGAGCAGGAATCACATGATGTTCGCCCGCGTCGTTTCCGGCAACGTCGCGGAGGTTCTCCCGTCGCGCGACGATCTCGCCTCGGATGGATCCGTGATCACGCTTCGCATGAATGGGAGTGGCGCGAAGCTGCGTCCGGGGACGTACTTCGTCGCACTTGGGCAAGGTTCCGGCCAGAAGATCGATTGGAGCTCGATACGGGTTGCCGATCTCCGTTCGCCGGACTACCTCGATCGGAACGGTGGCGGCCCACTGTCGCAGGTCTCGTTCCTCGGAAGCCAGACTGTCGAGTTCCCGTACCTCGCGTTGTCGATCGAGGCGGATGTCCGGCCGCGCGTTCGCGCGGGCACGAGCGCCTGAGGAACAACATCGCTTTCAGGCGCTTATCGAATAAGCCGGTCGCAGCGGGCCGATCCATCTACGATCGTTCGATCAGAGCTGGACGCGGGCATAGAGGTCGGCGACCTTCAGATCAACTTCGATGCTGTTCAGCCGAATTACGTCTTGGAGCGCGCTCTTCCGCTCGGATAACCATTCATCGCCAGAACGCCAGCGATGCTCCACGTCGACGGCGCTTTGCTCGATCAGCAGATACTCGCGGAAGCTCGGAATCGAGCGATAGAGCTCGAACTTCTCGCCCCGATCGTAGTCTCGCGTCGATGGCGAGAGAACCTCGACCAGAACTGTCGGATTGGTGATGGTCTCAAGGCGGTCGCCGCTCAGGATGACCGGCCCGCAGATCACGACCACGTCGGGGTATGTGTATAGCCCCGATGCCGTGAGGATCCGGGTGTCCGACCCCAGCGATTCGCAAGGACCCTCGCGGAGTTTCGGCTCCAGCGACAGGAGGACGTTTCTAGCGATGCGGTTGTGGTTCGCCGATCCGCCTGCCATGGCTAGGATTTCGCCCTCAAAATACTCGTTGCGAACCGGCGACATCGTTTCGACAGCGAAGTATTCATCGATGGTGTAGTGCCGCTGTGCCTCTTGCATCCTACCAATCTTACGCCGATCGACGGACAGCCGCAGCGTTCCCGAGGGACTGACTGGCGATGTGATTCTTCGGTGGCTCGGTCCGGGCCGATCAGATCAGCGTCTCCAGGAGCGTCAGCGCGTGCGTCACGCGAATTCCTTCGCTGCTCTGGTAATCCTTCGTTCCGGTGGCTGAGACCTGCCAGGCGGCTGCGTTGGGGAACTTCGTCTTCAGGTAGCGGAGGCTCTTGTCGATGGCGACATCGGCCCATTTGCATTCGACGAGAAAGAGCGGCTTGCTTCGCTCTGTCACGACGAAGTCGACCTCACGGCCGTCGATATCGCGGAAGTAGCGGAGATCGAGCTCGCGTCCTTCGGTGTCCTGCTCGAAGTGAACCCACTTCAATAGGTGCGAGGCAACCATGTTCTCGAATCTGGCGGCCTCTTCCGGGACGATCGACCAATCGAAGTGGTAGTGCTTCTGTTCCTTTCTCACAGCGCGTATCCGAGGTGCGCCAAAGGGCGCGAGCCGGAAGACGGCGTAGAGCCGTTCCAGCGCCTGAATCCACGACGATAGCGCCTTGTGGCTGACCTGCAGATCCTCGCGCAGGGCGTTGATCGACAGCGGCGAGCCGACCAGGTCCGGAAGTCGCAGCATCAGTAGCTCGAGATGCCCGAGGTCCTGGATCTGCTCCAGCGACACGACATCCTCGCGGACCAGCCGGGTACGGTACTCGCGAGACCAGCGCCTTGCCTGCGTCTCGCTTCCACCTAGAAAAGGCTCGGGAAATCCACCAAGATGGAGGAGCTGTTCGAAGCCATCGCGATCCCGGATTCGCTGCTCCGCGACGGAGAGCGGATGAAGACGGAGAAGATGGTAGCGGCCCTGAAGTGAGTCGCCGCCAAACCGGTAGACGTCGAGCCGGCCACTCCCCGTAACGAGGATTCTCTGGCCCGCCGGCCGCACGTCGAAGACTCCTTTCAGGTAGTTTCGCCAGCGCCGGTATTTGTGCAGCTCGTCGAAGATCCAGAGGTTGCCGGACGGCAGCTCGTTCTTCAGGATTCGTTCCCGGTGGTCGGACACATCCCAGTTCAGGTAGCCCTTCCGCGAGCCTGGAAGAGAAAGTGCGACGGTGGTCTTGCCGACCTGGCGAGGTCCGGCGACGAAGACCATCTTGCGATTCAAGTCGTCCCGAATCTGGGAAGAGAGATACCTCTGTTGTGCCGGCATGACGTTCCGGCAGTGTACGGGTGTTTTTGCCTTGGGTCAAAAATCGCTGCGTGTAAATTTGACACCTGGTGAAATCTTCAGATCCACGCAGCAGCATCAAACTCGTCGATCAGTGGGTTGACGAAGCGCACTCCTTCGATCATGGACCCGGTGCTGAAGTCTTCACTGAAGATGATCTGAACTTGATTCAGACGGGCCGTGGCCCATAGTTGAGCATCCCAGTAGGACATCTGGTGAGAGGTGACTCCTCGAAGCGCCTCGAGAACCACCATGGATGTGACATCCAGAACCGGCCAAGCTCGGGTAAGCCGCTCGACTTGACGAGCGGCGTCCGCGCGTCGGATCAAGGGACGCGTTCCCTTCGTGGCGATGCAGAAGAACTCGGCCAGGATCTGAGTGCTGAGCCGGCCCTGGCCGGATGCGTGCACGTGGTCGAGGGCGAGAATCGCTCGCGCCTGTTTCGCCGGGTCGCGGGGATCGTGGGCGTAGACCAGGACGTTGGTGTCGAAGAGGACCTGTGACATCAGATGCGGCCGTCGTAGGCGTCCGATCGCTTGAACGCCGGGGACGCCTCCCCGCGTACGCGACGACGCCTCAGGCTGCGCATGAAGTGGAGGGCTCGCTCCCATGCCTCGGGGTCGAACGAAGCAGCCGGATTGGTTGCTACTTGCCGATCGATGGCCTCACGGATGAGTGTCGCCTCGCTCGTCTTACGCAGCCGAGCCATCCGTTTGAGTCGGGCCTCGTGCGCGGGTCCGATGTAGATCTGCTTTCGAATCATCCTGACCATTCGTCACCACCTACATCGCATTGTACATCATATGACTGCGAGCATGGCCTCCTTCACCGGTGCCAGGCAAACGGCGATGCCTTGAGATGCATCATGTGCACGCCTCGTCCGCGGAGTCGTGTAACATCCCGCCCCTATGAATCGACGAGCGATCGACGACGCAATCTCGCTGCGCACCGAGGTTGCCGAGGATCACGAATTCCTCGCGGAGCTCTACGCCGGCACCCGAGAGGAAGAGCTGCGGCCCGTTCCCTGGAGCGACGAGGAGAAGAAGGCTTTTCTGCGCAGCCAGTTCGAGGCCCAGACCCTCCATTACAAGGAGCACTACCACGCCGCCGAGTTCTGGATCATCGAGAAGGGCGGAGAGGCCATCGGCCGGCTCTACCTTCATCACCAGCGGACGGATACGCGGATCGTCGACATCGCGCTGGTTGCGCAGCATCGCGGCTCAGGCATTGGAGGCATGCTGCTGGGACGGGTCTTGGGTGAGGCCGCCGCGGCCGGTCGCAGCGTCAGTATCCACGTGGAGGCGTACAACCCCGCGCTGCGGTTGTATGAGCGCCTCGGGTTCCGCCAAATCGGCATGCACGGCGTTTACTATCTGATGGAATGGCGCCCCGAGAACGCCGCAACGTAAGCCCGGAGGGCGTCTCCGCGAGCCGCGCAGGTCGGCAGCTCGGTCGGCGGAGAACGGGACGGTCGCGCGTCTTACGTGAAGACCGCTTCGTAGCGGAAGCCGCTCTGCAAGCGCGCGATCGGGACGATGAAGATCGCGAGCGGCTTCTCGAAGGCCTCGTGGTGCATCGGGTAGGTCGCCTGGGGAAAGAACGGGTCCGCCGGGCCCGTGAACACGAGCGAGAACTGGTCGCGTTTCATCCCCGAGGAGACGTGCTGGTCGACGCCCTTGGTCACTTCGACGAGCTGGATCGGATAGCTCTGACCGTTCGGCGCGTCCAAGCGAAACGTAGTGCCGAGAAGGGGCTGCATCCTCTCCACGGTGAGGTCGGTGAGTTCCATCGTCATTGTCTCCCTGGGATAGTTGGTCCGCGACGTTTTAGCATGAAACGAGCTCGCCGCTGGATGGAAAGTCGTTCGCTGCCGCGGATGGCCGGCCATGACTTTTCAGTCGCCCCGATGGCTCCACGGGACCCCCCGGAAATGGATTTTGTCCTCGGATGTGACCCGGGTCGCGAGATCCGACCGGCCGTTCGATCAGAATCGTTACACCGGAGACAGTGTCAGTCGATTCCTCATAGTAACTTTTCCGCTACCCGCGCGAAATGGGGTATCATCCCTCACCAGCAGTTCGCCCAAACGATTGAAACATTATGTACTTGCGGCGTTCCGCCAAGCAGGAACACCGGGGCGCGTCGTGGATGAAAAGGAGACATTTATGAGCGACAAGACAGTGGACTCCGGGTTCGAAAATCTCGCCAGCAAGGCGACAAGGTTCGAGATTCCGCGCCGCGATTTCCTGTTTCTGAGCTCGGCGGCGCTGCTCGGAGCAGCAGCCTCGGGCCTCGCCAATCCGCTGGTGGCCGGCGTCTCGCCTGAGACCGCGGCCTCCCAGCCCGTGGTCCTGTCGGTCGGATTCTGGGAGGGGCTCGCTGATACTGACTACGGGACGATACGCACGTGGCCGCTCGTGGCCGCCGACTCCCTCCGTGCTGGCGACTCGTATTTCCGGGGAGCCGGTCTGGTCAAGGCGACGATCCACGGATTCTGGAGGCCGGCCAACCGCCGTGCAGCCCCGGTGTTTGTCAGCGTGCTTCCGAGGTACCCGGCGCAGGGGTTCGACTCGAAACTGAACGTCTTGAGCTGGCACCGCGGTCAGGGGCCGAATCGGAAGTCGTTCGTGGTGCCGATCGCGGAGGACGGCGCGCTCGACATCGCCATCGATCGCGTGTTGCCGCCGCCGTCGTCCAGGCTGAGGGCCGCCACGACGAGTACGGGCGATCAGGGCCAGAGCCTCGCGCAGTCTTCCGTCGGGCAGGTCCTGTCGTTCCGCACCGACGACAAAGCCTCGGCGCTGAAGCTCCGGCGCGGCACGTACGTGATCGCGGTGGGCCAGAGCCCCAATTGGAGCTCTGTCGGGATCGTCGAGAAGGCGAGCCTGCTCCGCAGCGATGGCGGTCCCCTGGTCAGCGGCTGGCTGGAGCAGCCGGTGTCGTTCGACTACCTGGTGATGTCGGTGGACTATACGATCTGATCGCAACGCACACAATCGTTTGGTCCACGCCCGTAGGGGCGCACGGCTGTGCGCCCCCAGCTCGGGCGGGTGGGAATCGTCCCAGAATTCAAGGCCCGGGGTTGCGGGCGCATAGCCATGCGCCCCTACGTTGGCTTGCGCTTCTTCCGAGGCTTCGTTTTCTCGCTTTCTGCGTCTCCTTTCGGCCGGAAACCCCACCAGAGGCCGAAGGCTATTGCGTACATCAGCACGAGCCGGTAGAAGTGGTTGGCCACTCCCCAGAAGTTGCGCGCGATCGGGCCGTAGTTCGCTTCGCTCCACGGTCCCAACCGGGCGACGTAGATGCTCATGACCTCTGTAACTACGCCGAACACGTGCGTCAGGGACAGGACGAGCAACGCGAGAGCGAATCGGATCATGTTCCGGTCCGAGAACGTCCGCTTCTCGGCGGCGAAGAGCGCGGTGAGGAGGATGAGGTTGAACGTCAGGTCGCTCGCCGGAATCTCCGGATGTTTCGAGCGGGGGTCGAAGTCCTGGCGGTCGATGCTGATGTACTCGCCGTCTGGATTCAGCCGCGTGACCTGCGGCCGCTCGAACAGCCGGATCGTGGCCTCGGTGACGCTCGCCAGCATCGAGTCGTACGTCGTCGAGAGCATCGTCCAGGCGGCGAGCCCCACGGCGAAGCCGATCACCGCCTTAAGCGCGGTTCGCCAATCGATTCGGGGCAAGTCTCGAGCTCCAGAAAAGGAAGAACAGCACGGCCACGAGGATGATGGCGATCTGCCAGACGGCGGTGTGGAAGAGCTGGAAGACCCGCGGGTGATAGGCGCCGAGCAGATAGAGCGAGACGATGCGCACCTCGTTGAGGAGCTGGACCACCAGCGCACCGAGCAGGATGCCACTGACTCGCGAGCGAATCGGTGCCGGGAACGCGGCCATCGACGCCAGGAGGATGAGCATGGCCTCGACGCCGTTGCAGCCGTTGTTGATGTTCACGGCGAACCGCGAGGAGCTGATGATCGTGTCGGTGACCATTACCTTCTGGCCCATCCAGTTCAGGATGGTCGCCGCCGATCGCGTCAGCGCCTGCGTGAAGGGCACGATCAAGTGATCGTTGATGGGGTTCCAGGCGATGAAAAGGTAGCTCACTACGAGGATCGCGAAGAATTTCAGGAGGAACAATGTGTGCTGGCGTTGCATGGGCCGGGGGATTGTACCGTGGGTTGGCGAGGAGCGCGGCGCTGGATTCGTCCGATCCGACCGATCCGACGGATCCGACCGATCGACTGTTCACACCCCGTCGATCTCGTGCAAGTCCCGCACGTCGACGCTGATCGTGCCGTCGGCATCGCGTTCGCGGAACATGCTCTTGAACCTCGCGCCCCAGATCACCTCGCCGGCTTTGTAGGACGAGCGGGTGTGGACCGTCTGCGAGAAGGTCTCGTCGAATCCGTTCAGGAGGATCAGGAACTCGGCGTCGCACCGCTCGAGATCGGCGGCGGTCAGGCCGTGGAGAGGGCTCGATTCGTCGATCGGATGAACGATCGTCCAGGCCAGAGGGAAGAAGACCACCCGCTCGCGCTCGAGGGGAAGCTGGATGAACTCGCGGTCGTTGGCGCCGCCGTCCTTCTTACGCCGCGCGAACAAGACCTTGGTCTCCATCTCCACGATCTCGTTGCTCTTCTGATTCACGATGCGGAACATGAACGCGGTCATGTTTCGGTACGGCGCGACCACGGCGCTCCGGCTGAACACGATCCGGGCGACCGGTCTTGCGAAGCGCGCGAAAACGATGCCGGCCATGAACGCAAAGCCTATGAGGCCGACCAGCGCTTCGATGGCCACCACGATGTTGGCTGCCAGATTGACCGGGGCCACGTTTCCGTACCCGATCGTGGCCATCGTATGGACGCTGAAGAAAAACGCTCGGGCGAAACGCTCCTCGAGAGGGAGGCTGTTGAATCCAGTCAGGGCGTTGGGACCGCAGGCCACGTACGCCGCCGCGAAGACGAGATTCGTGATGACGTAACCGGCCGTCAGCAGGAGCAGGAATCGCGTCCAACTGAGGGTCAGGAAATAGTGATAGGCGGAGTGTGACTCCCAGAAGTTCAGGCCGGTGCGCCGGACGTTGAACGTTCCGTCGCGGTTCAGCAGGCGCTTGCGGCTCTCGCGCACGACGACCGATCCAAACCCGAGGTCGGCATTCGGATCGTCGGGCGGCACGGTGGGAGGGTGGGGCGGAAGAAGGGCGCTCATGACGGTACATCGTAGCCCGGTTCTGGCAAACGTGATCCAAGTCGCCTCGGCCGCTCTTCAGGAGTATGATTATTCATCGCATATCGAGGCAGACGACCGTCGTTCCGAAGGCGGAAGTCTTTCCTGCTCAGTAAGCTCCGGGCAGGCGGCTCTTTCGGTGTGATCCCGGTCACGCAGCGGCGTAAACGGTCAGGTTACACATGGAGTCCAACTGCGAAACGAAGTTGAGGAGGTCGGAATGACAATGAGGGACTGCCGGGAATTCTCGGCGCGGACAAAGTGGATCGTTCCTCTCTTCCTCCTTCTCAGCCTCGTCATCGCCTCGCGGTCGAGTGCGGCGCCAGCGGCGAAGCAAGCCTCCACACCCGTGGCCGCCGATGGTTCCTTCGGCGCCTCATGCCCCCTTGGACCATTCGACGTCGTGTCGATGCGCAACCCGCAGCCTGCGATCTGGCACCGCCTGTCGAACACGACGGAAGCGGTGGCTCCGAGCACGCCGGTCACAACCGCCGCGGGTTCTGAGCGCCGTCGAAGCTTTGAGCCTCCGCACGCGATCCAGTTCCCGCCCCTCGCCATCGCCAACTTCATCGATGCCGACGTCGGCGCCGCCCAGCAGAAGGCCGGCATATCGCCAACGACGATCTCGAGCGACGAGGAGTTCCTGCGCCGCGTGACGATCGATCTCACCGGGCAGATTCCCGACCCGGCGACCTTGCAGTCGTTCCTCGGGACGACGAGCCCCACCAAGCGGGCGGCGATGATCGATCAGCTTCTCAATTCCGACGCCTTCGTCGACCGCTGGACCATGTGGTTCGGCGACCTCGTCCAGAACGTCCAGGTGTCCGCGAACAGCCGCGAATACTACGAAGGCCGAAACGCCTACTACAACTACATCCACGACTCGATCAAGAACGGCAAGCCGTACGACCAGATGGCCCGCGAGGTGATCGCCAACAAGGGCGACAGCTTCGTCGACGGCCAGACGAACTTCTGGGTTCGCCAGATTCAGCCGAACGGGCCGATCCAGGACACGTACGACAACCTCTCCGCGGAATCCGCGGACCGTTTCATCGGCATGCCGTTCCTCTGCCTCTCATGCCACAACGGTGTTGGCCATCTCGAGCTGGTGAACCAGTACCTCAAGACCAGAACCCGCTACGACTTCTGGGCCAACGCCGCGTTCTTCGCGACGACCAAGGCCACGGGTGTTGCCGTCGGCTCGGACCGCAAGTTCATGATCGACGACAACCTCGTCGGCCGCTACATGTTGAACACGACGTCCGGCAACAAGACGCCGAGGCAGCCGGCCACCGGCCAGCCGAACTTCGTCGATCCGGCTTTCCTGCTCACCGGTGAGAAGCCGCGGCCGGGTGAGATGCTGCGCGACGCCTATGCCCGCATCGTGACAGCCAATCCTCAGTTCGCCCGGGCCGCAGTGAACTACCTCTGGAAAGAAATGTTCGGCCTCGGGATCGTGGAACCGGCGAATGCTTTCGACCCCGCCCGGCAGGATCCGAACAACCTTCCCCCGGGACAGACGCTCCAGCCAACGAACGCTGCGCTCCTCAACGATCTTCAGAATGAGTTCATCGCCTCCGGCTACAACCTCCGCTCGATTCTGAAGACGATAGCTACGTCGAACACCTACCAGCTCTCGACGAAGTATGCGCCGGGCAACTGGAACGAATCCTGGACGCCATACTATGCGCGGCATTACGCGCACCGCCTGATGTCCGAAGAGATGCTCGATGCCATCGTCAAAGCCACCGGCGTCGGGGTCACGTTCAACGTGCAGGGGATCGGCGTTGTCGGCCTGGCCATGAAGCTCCCCGATACGATCGAGGCCCGCAACACCGCCAACGGGAGGTTCCTCGATGAGTTCGGTCGAGGCGATCGCGACACCGCGGCGCGCACGAACGACACGTCGGTCGCGCAGGCGCTGTCGCTGATGAACGACACCATCGTTACGAACCGCGTGCACCGTGCCACGGCCGGCTCGACGGTGGCGAAGGTGCTGGCCTCGACGACGGATCCGGTCGCCATTGCGGATCAGCTTTACGTGGCTACGCTCTCGCGGCATCCGACGCAAAGCGAGAGCGCCCAGGCCGTGGCGTTCATCCGCGCCGGGAACCTGCAGCAGCGCACCGAGGATTTGCAGTGGGTGCTGATTAATTCGCTCGAGTTTCTCTTCGATTGAGGTGCGAGATGCGCAAGAAGAATGATTGCCCCACATGCGAGCAAGGCGGCGGTTTTCCGCTGCGCGGCGATGGATTCTCGCGGCGCCGCTTCCTCCAGGTCGCCGGCACGGGCCTGGTCGCCTCCTGGTTCACCGACGTGCTGAACCCGCATCTCCTCTACGGTCAGGCCTCGACCTCGAGCGTCTTCCTGCGCAACACGGCCAGGAACTGCATCTTCATCTTCCTCGCCGGCGCGCCGAGCCATGTCGATACCTGGGACCTGAAGGAAGGGGCATGGACGCCGAGCGATTTCGCTCCGACGTCGTTCAACGGCGGCAATGTCCGATTCCCGCAGGGCCTGATGCCGCAGACGGCTCAGCATCTCGACAAGCTGACGTTCATCCGCTCGGGACTGGCGTGGGCGGCGGTGCACCAGCTCGGGCAGACCTGGATGCAGATCGCGCGCAATCCCGGAGGCGCGACTGGCGCGATCGCTCCGCACATCGGCGCGGTGGTCTCGCTCGAGACCCAGTCGCGACGCAATCCCGGCGACGTGCTTCCGGGTTTCATCGCCCTCAATTCCACGGCCATCCCGGCCCAGGGCTATTTCCCCGCGAGGTACGCGCCGTTCGGCGTCCAGCCTGCGCAGAGCGGGCTGCCGACGATCCAGCATCCCGATGGCGCGGCGCGCTTCACGGATCGTTGGTCGTTCCTCCATTCGCTCGACACGAATCGCACCAGCGGCGCGCTGGGCAAGACCACGCTCGACATGAACGACTTCTACGATTCCTCGAAGGCGCTCATGGATGCTCCGGGCATCAACCAGACGTTCAGCTTCTCTGCCGCGGAGCACACGAAGTACGGGGCGTCGACGTTCGGCGATTCCCTCATCGTGGCCAGGAACATCGTGGCATCGAACAAGGGCGCGCGATTCGTGCAGTCGACGTTCGGCGGGTGGGATCACCACAGCAATATCTACCAGAAGCCTGCCACTCCCGGCGCGAACGTGGCGTCGCTCTACGGCCAGTGCGGCCAGTTCGACCCGGCGTTCGGATCGCTGATGTCCGATCTGCAGTCGATGCCCGGTAGCGTGGCCGGCAAGACTCTGCTCGACGAGACGCTGGTGGTGATCCTCGCGGAATTCGGGCGCACGACGGGCGTGCTCAATAACCAGCAGGGACGCGATCATTTCCTCCGGATGTCGATGGTCTTCGCCGGCGGTGGCACTCGCGGCGGTCAGGTGATCGGGAAGACCGACGACGCGGGCAGCCAGGCCATCGATTACGGTTGGAGCGGCAACCGCGACGTCCGCCCCGAGGACATCACCTGCACGATCTACTCAGCCCTCGGGATCGATTACACCACCGTTCGCCACGACGACCCGCTGAACCGCGGCTTCGAGTACGTTCCGTTTGCCAAGGACGGCACGTACAAGCCGGTCGACGAGCTCTGGTAGGGGCAAGAACCCTCTCCCGGCGGGAGAGGGTCGCCGCGCAGCGGCGGGGTGAGGGGTCGCCCTCGCGCCTCTTGCCACGAGGCTCGATTCGTGCGAGATCGTCATCGCTTTGTTTGCGCGCTGCGCGCGGGGTCCCCTCACCCGCGCTTCGCGCCGCCCTCTCCCGTCGGGAGAGGGCTTTTCGTTGGTTCATTCAGTCTGGTCAAGGAGCCCGAGTGGCTTGCGCGGTTCCAGGATCTGCGCGAGTGGTCACGTTCGTCGCTTGTGGTCATTCAAAGCGGCGGCGCGCCGCCGCAGTCCATATCGCCAACCGATCGAAGTCCTCCAGCGCCAGCGTCTCCGCTCGCGCGTTCGGGCCGATGCCGGCGAGCTTCATCGCCTCCAGCACGTCACCTCGCGGCAGGCCGTGCCAGCCGGTCAAGTTGTTGACCAGTTGCTTGCGGCGCATGCGGAACGAAGCGCTGATGAGGTCGAGGAGGACCTCTCGCTCCGAGGCGATGGCTGGCGGCCTCGGGTCGAGGACGACAACGGCGCTGCGCACCTTCGGCCGCGGAAAGAACGAGCCCGGATCGAGTGTCATTAGCACGCGCGCCGAGGCGAAGAGGGCGGTGTAGAGGGTCAGGTAGCCGTACGCCTCGCTGTCCGGCTTGGCCACGAGGCGATCCGCGACCTCCTTCTGCAACATGAAGACGGCGCGCCGGCAGTTCGGATCGGTGATGATGCGGCGAAGGATCGGCGTCCCGGCGTTGTAGGGGAGGTTGCCGGCGGCGCGATAGGGGAGCTCCGGCAAGGGAGCCTCGACGGCGTCGCCTTGCACGATCTCGATCCGGCCTGCGAAGCGTTCTCCGAGGCGTGCCACAAGCTCGGGATCGATCTCGATGGCCATGGTCTTTCGTCCGAGTGCCGCGAGCTTCTCCGTCAGCGCGCCTTCCCCCGGCCCGATCTCGAGGACGATCTCATCCTCGGCCGGCTCGATCGCGGCGACGATTCGATCGGCGGCGCCCTGGTTGCGCAGAAAGTTCTGCCCCCAGTATTTCTTCGGACCCATGGCGAACGCGATGGTACATCGAAGGGCTTTAGGCCAATGGATGCGCGGCCATTCGTTTGTTTGCGCACAGGTTACTTCGCCCAAAGGCGGAGAGGCGCAATCCGGGAGAGGTGCTCAAAATCCCTGTCCGTACTCAACATGACAAGCTCGTACCGGATGCAGAGTCGGGCAAGGAGAGCATCAGTCGTGCCGATTTGGAGCCCGCGGCGGCGACAGTCGTTGCGAAGGTCTGCCGCGGCGATGTGATCATCGCGTTGTGGCACGATCAGCGGCAGAGGACTGAATCGATCGAGGATCTGCTTTCGCGCTTTGGGGCCACTAAATCCCTGCAGAATCTCCTGGAGAATCAGCCCCGTGGTGAAGACCGATCCTTCGTGCTGAAGAGCGTCTGCCAGGAAGTCCACGCTGGGATGGCTGTCACTCTGATCACGGCGCAATGCAAGCGACCAGACACTGGTATCAACGAGGAGCTTCAATTTCGTGACCGTGCCGCCTTGTAGTCATATTCCGGATCCCACTCGAGGGAGCCGAAAATCTCGACGATCCGGGCTTGCTGCCGCCGCGCGATGAACTCCTCGAGCGCCCTCTTCACAGCGGCTGTCTTCGTGCGCTCACCGCTAACTGCCACAGCTCGCTCGAGGAGGTCGGGATCGATCGCCAGGTTGGTTGCCATGTGCGAATCATCGCACAATGCACCGCACAACCGCAACCGCGGCATCATCCGAAGTGTTGCCGAGCGGTTTTGATAGCGCATTCGGGATTCAAACCCGGCGCGCATAGACGGGAGCTGCGGGCGCACAGCCTGGTGCCCCTACGCCTCGTGCTAAAGTTGCCTCAATGGATCAGAACGTCGTCATGCAACAAATCGCCGCCGCGCGCGAGACGATTCAGACGCTTCGGGCGGAGGTTGGGCGGGTGGTGGTGGGGCAGGAGGCGATCGTCGATCGGCTCGTGATCGCGTTGCTGATCCGCGGGCATGTGTTGATCGAAGGGCTGCCTGGGCTGGCGAAGACGCTGCTCGTGAAGACGCTGGCGGCGGCGATCGAGGCGAGCTTCAAACGGATTCAGTTCACGCCCGATCTTCTTCCGGCCGATATCACGGGGACGCTCGTATTCGATCCGGCGGCGCGGACGTTTACCCCGCGCTTCGGCCCGGTCTTCGCGAACCTCGTGCTGGCGGACGAGATCAATCGCGCGCCGGCGAAGGTGCAGAGCGCGTTGCTGGAGGCGATGCAGGAGCGGCAGGTGACGATTGGCGATCGGACGCATCCGTTGCCCGAGCCTTTCGTGGTCATCGCCACGCAGAATCCGATCGAGCACGAGGGAACGTACGCGCTGCCCGAGGCACAGGTCGATCGTTTCGTGATGAAGCTGAATGTCGGGTATCCATCGTCGGAGGAAGAGTTGCGCATTCTACGCGTCTACCTCGATCCCACCGCGCCCGCGCCGCAGGTTCGGCCTGTGCTGCCGCTGGCGGCCGTCGAATCGCTGGCGAAGCTCTCGTCGTCGGTACACGTCGACGAGCGGATCGGTCGCTATGTCGTGCAGATCGTCACCGCCACGAGGCAGCCCGCTGATTTCCGCCTGCCGGCGCTCGTTCCGTACATCACCTACGGCGCCTCGCCGCGGGCCACGCTGGCGCTGGCCCACGTCGCCACGGCCTATGCATTTCTTCAGGGTCGCGCGTTCGTGATTCCCGACGACGTCAAGGCCGTGGCCCATGACGTGCTGCGCCATCGTCTCGTGCTCAGCTACGAAGCGGCCGCGGACCAGATGACCGCGGACAGGATCATCGACCAGGTATTGGGAGCTGTCGCAGTACCTTGATTTGAAATTGAAAATTGAAAATTGGGTGAGCGTCTCGACAATCGAGGAATGCCGGTCCGCTCTACCATCTTTCAATTTTCAATTTCTCAATTTTCAATTTCCCACTGATCATGCGCTGGTTTCGAAGAATACCGAACCACCGGGCACCGCTCGCCAGGCGCGTTCGCGATCTGGAGATCGTGAGCGCGCGGCTGATCCGCTCCGGGTTCGCGGGCGACTACCACTCCGCGTTTCATGGGCGGGGCATCGAGTTCTCGCAGGTGCGCGAGTACCAGCCCGGCGACGACGTGCGCACGATCGACTGGAACGTGACCGCCAGGAGCGGCGTGCCGCACGTGAAGGAATTCGTCGAGGAGCGCGATCTCACGGTCATCGTCGCCGCCGACGTGTCGGGCTCGATGGCCTTCGGCTCCGTCGACTGGCGGAAATGCGACATCGCCGCCGAGCTCGTGGCGGTCTTCGCGTTCGCCGCCGTACAGAATGCAGACCGCGTCGGTTTGCTGCTGTTCTCCGACGGCATCGGGCGATTCGTGCCGGCGCGGCGTGGACATGGGCATGCACAGGTTCTTGTGCATGCCGCTGTCGATGCCGCGATGCGCGGCTGTCGCGGCGATGCCGACATCGAGCATGCCGTGCGCTTCCTGGAGCGGGCCAGCGCGAAGCGCGCCGTGGTGATCGTCCTCTCCGATTTTCTCGACCTCGACTTCGAGCGGGCGCTGAGCCGCCTCAACCGGAAACACGATGTGATCGCGGTGTCGATCACCGATCCGCGCGAGGAGCACATGCCGGCGGGCGCACTCGCGCCGATGATGGATCTCGAGACCGGAGAAGCGCGGCTCGTCGATCTGCGGCACTCCGAGGTGGGGCGGCGGGCCGCGCGCCGGCGGGAGATGCTCGCGCGCAGATTCCGGAGCGCCGGAGTCGATCATCTCGCCGTCTCGACGGCAATCCCGTACGATCGTTCCCTGCTCCGCTTCTTCCGGGAGCGCGTCGCGCGATCCACATGATCCCGCTCGTCTTCTTGCTCGCCACAGCGATTCCCGCGAAACCGGCACCAGCCGTGCCGGCAGTCGGCGATCCGATTGCGATCGAGATCAAGCTCGATCCCGGCGAGCGCCTGGCCATCGATCCCAGCCCGCATTTCGAGATCGTCACACAGCAGGGCGGCCACTTGTCTGTGCGCACGTTCGAGCCGAAGCCATTCGAGATCAACGGAAAGATCGTCGGCGCCGGCGGAAAGACCCGCGCGCTCGAGCCGTTGCATGTCGCGGTTCGTTCCGTGCTTGCGCCGGATGACAAGCTGCAGGCCGCGCTGCTCGTTCCGCCGCGGCCGGACGCCATGCCGCTCCTGCCGTTGATCGCGATCGGCATCGCTGCGATCGCCGTAGTCGCGATTCTCGTGTACTTGCTGGCACGCCGCCGTGCGCCTGCCGCTAGTGACGAACGGTCGTCGCGAACGCCGGCCGAACGGTATCAAGATGCAATCGCGGCGTTGCGGGCGAGCCGGGCGCCGCGGCGGTGGGCGGCGTTGGCGGATGCGACGCGCGCCTACCTCGCCGCCGTTGCTCCGGAGCTCGGCGCGGACCTGACCTCGCGGGAGCTGATGGCGGCGTTGCAGGGACTGTCCCCAGCAGTGCAGTCCGCGCCTGTGGGCAACGAAAGCGGCGGCGAGCCGCCGCAGTCCATAGCGCTGCAGGCAACGATCGCCGAGATTCTGCAGCAAGGCGATCTCGAGAAGTTCTCGCCGTGGGGCGCGATGCCGCGGGACTTCGACGCCTTGGCTGTTCGGGCGCTGGCCATTCCGCAGGCGTTCGAGCCCGCCCCCGAGGAGATTGCGGCGTGACCCACCTCGCCTCGCCGCTGTGGCTCATCCTCCTGCTGCTCGTGGCCGCGCGGATCATTCTTCGCATGCGCGACCGCCAGGCGCGCTTCGGGCATTTCGGCTTCTCGTCGTTCTCGCTGATCCGAGAGCGGATGACTTTGCGCGTGGCGTTTGCGTGGATTCCGTTCGCGATCGAGATCGCGGCGATGGTCGTGCTGATCGTCGCTCTCGCGCGCCCGCAGCGCGTGACGAGGCTCGCTGGAAGCGATCGATACGGCATCGACATCGTCGTGGCGCTCGACGCCTCCGGCTCGATGGCCGCTGAGGACTTTCGTCCGAAAAACCGCTTCGAGGTGGCCAAGGGGCTCATCGGCGATTTCATCGCCAGGCGCGCGGACGATCGCATCGGCGTCGTGACGTTCGGCGCGCGCGCCGCGACTCGCGTTCCGATCACGTACGATCACGAGATCGCGCAGGGGTTGCTCGACAAGGCCCGGGTGGGCGAGAACGGCGATGCCACTGCGATCGGCCACGCCATCGCCACCGCAGTCAACCGGCTGCGAACGTCGAAGTCGCGAAGCCGGGTGATCATCCTGGTCACCGACGGCGTGAACAATTCCGGTTCCATCGAGCCCATGACCGCGGCCCAGATTGCCGCGAGCCTCGGGATCAAGATCTAAACGAT
>DASQGS010000070.1:0-2903 GCA_035632455.1 Thermoanaerobaculia bacterium
CACGAGCTCCGGCTTTCTTCCGAACAGATTGTCGTCGACAAAGAAAATCAGCCGGCCGGCGGGCAGGGCCTCGATCTCGGCGAGCAGACCGTCCAGCGGCCTCACGCGCAGCGTCGTTCCGTAGAAGCTGTGAATCGAGCAGAAGTCGCACGAGAACCGGCAGCCGCGGCCCCATTGCACGAGCTCGACGGGCGCGTATCGCTTTCCTTCGTAAATCGACCGGTCGAGCCGATAGTCGGTCAATGGAGCGTCATTGCCGCCGGCGTAACGACGCTGCATGCGTCCGCCTGTAAAGTCTCGGAGCAATCGCTCCCACGCCCCCTCCGCGTCGCCGATGACCACGGCATCGGCGTGCTGGAGCGCCTCATCCGGCAGAAACGTGGGATGGTATCCGCCCATGACCACCGGCACTCCGCGATCGCGATAGGAATCGGCGATGGCATACGCGCGCCGGGCGGTGAAGGTCTCGACGCTCATCGCGACGAGATCGGGTTCATCGCAAAGGGGCACGGGCTCCGCTTTCTCGTCATAGAAGACGATGTGCCATCCCGGAGCGCGCGCAGCGAGAATTCCCATGGCCAGCGGCGGCATGGCGTCCGACGATCGGTAATCGCCGAGGTTCGGTCTGATCAGCGTGAGTCTCATAGCAGCGCGGCCTCGGGCTGCACAGGCCGGCCGTTTCCGGGCGGCTCGCTCTCGAAACTCACGGCATAAATACGCGCGGGGTATGGCAGCGGTCTCAATCGGTCCACAGCAACAATCAGCGGACTCTCAGCGTGTAAGCCGAGGCTGGCTACGGGCGTCTTGCAGTAAGCGAGAAGGTCTTCGAGCAACGCGAGAGCATCTGCATGCGCCTCCTCGGATAGCGCGAGAAACGCCATGAACGTCTGCTGCAGTGCGCCACCTTCGCGCGGCAGCGGTATGCGCCGAAACATCTTAGCGTAGAAGTTGTAAGGTCGCAACAGAGCGCCGATCGGTCGTCGATAGCGTCGCGCGACAATCTGCTTGAAGGCGCGCTGATCCCACAAGGCCACGGCGCCATGAAGCACGCCATTCGGCTCAAAGAGATAGAAGTTCTCGATTCCGATTCTTCTGATCAGCGCATCGCTCAGTACGGGCGAGCACTGAAACCGCGATGCGCGGTCATTGTGGAACGCGACGATTTGCGAGACATCCTCCACGCGGGCCGGCCTCCACAGATTCCGTCGTCGGCCGCGCGCCGCCGGCAGCGCGAACGTGCGATACTCGCCTTGCAAATAGTAGGCCGGAAGGCCGCGAACGCCCGACTCCAGAAGCCTCCGAGCGTTTTGATTCTCCGAGGCGACAACCGTGAACCACCACGGCAGGCTAGCGGTCGCAGGAGCGAGCCGGCGTATGGAATCGTAGCCGGCGCGCAGATGACGGATTCGCCGTCGATGCTTTGCACATACCCGCAATCCACCGAGGTAACCGAGCCGCTCCGGCCGTCCGTCCACGTGTACTGGCAACAACGCCGCGGTGTACATGCCGACGACGTCGCCGTCCTCCTCGGCGACCACGGCCCACTCCTGGCCGAAGATGCTCTTGCTCGCGGAAAACGACGGTTCCCGCTCGATCGCCATCTCGACCCACGCGGGCATGCCATTGTCGTGCAGCAGCGACCGCACCAGTGCATCGTCAGCCTCGGTGGCGATCCTGAAGGTCGTCATTGAACCTCCAGAAGCCTTCCGCGCCACGTCTCGTCGCCCAGCGGATACCCGTCGCGCTGTGAGATCTCGCTGCGATGCATGGCGTTCACAAGGAAGAAATTTCGGAACACAAACGCGTCGTTCGTATGCCTCGTGCTGCGCCGAACGATACTTCGCCATCCATAGAAGCGACGACGCGCGGCCACGCAACCCGCAGTCACCTCCTCGGGCGTCAGCGATCGTGGCGTGAACGGGAGCGCATTGTAGCGATAGCCGGGATCCAGCCACCACGCCTCGAAGCGAAGTCTGCCCTCATTCTGCAGGCGCCTGTAAAGCGGCGTTCCGGGAAATGGCGTGAGGTGATTGAAAGCAGCGATGTACATCCCTTCCTGGGTGGCAAAGGCCACTGCCTCGTCGAACGATTCATGCGTGTCGTGCTCGTAACCGAAGATGAACGTGCCATATACGAAGATGTGATGCCGCCGCAAATTCGCGAGGGCTTTGCGAAATCCGCCGTTCATCGTATTGAAGCGTTTGTTCATGGACTTGAGATTCTCTTCGTCGAGGCTCTCGAATCCGATCAACACCCCGCGGCATCCGGCGCGGTGCAGCTCATCCAGGAATGCCTCGTCGTGTGCGGCGTCGATGCTCATCTGCGTGATCCAGCGAATGTCGAGCTTCGCCAGCTCCGCCAAGAGCGGCTTGCCGCTTTTCAGGTCGCCTGCGAAATTGTCGTCGACGAAGAAGAACACGCGCTTTTCGTCCTTGAGGCCGGCGAGCTCGGCAACCACGTCCTCAGGCGGTCGGGCCCGGTATGTACGCGAAAAGAACGTCTGGATGGCGCAGAACTCGCAAGGAAAGCGGCAGCCGCGCCCTGTTTCCACGAGGCCAATCGGCAGGTAGCGCTTCCCGCGGAAAAGCCTCCGGTCGACGCGAATCTCTGCAAGCGAATGCTGATTGCCGTGATAACTCCGCTTGAGCGTGCCATGGCGCAAGTCGTCGATGACGTCCGCCCAGACGCCCTCGGCCTCACCCGTTACAACCGACTCCGCATAGCGCCCCACTTCCTGCGGCATGAGCGTCGCATGAAATCCGCCCATGATGACCGGTACGCCTCGCCGCCGGTATTCGCTCGCGATCTGATACGCCCGCGCGGCCGTGTACGTCTCGACCGGAATCGCCACGGCATCTGTTGTCGCATCGTATTCGACTGCCTCCAAGCGATCGTCATAGAAC
>DASQGS010000071.1:0-4825 GCA_035632455.1 Thermoanaerobaculia bacterium
TAAGCCGCTCGGATACAACGATCTGCTCCCAATCGTCCTGCGCGCATTGCCGCACGACGCGCCGTTCGTCATCCTCGGTGAGTCGTTTTCGGGCCCGCTCGCGCTTATGGCCGCCGCGACGCGGCCGCCTGGACTCCGCGG
Organism: Thermoanaerobaculia bacterium; assembly: GCA_035632455.1. Lineage (GTDB taxonomy): Bacteria > Acidobacteriota > Thermoanaerobaculia > Gp7-AA8 > Gp7-AA8 > DASQGS01. The sequence goes on from DASQGS010000071.1 coordinate 142, forward strand.
AATCGTGCTCTGTGCCACCTTCGTACAGAGTCCATTATGGATTCGCTGGCCATGGCTCCGGCATCTCGTGCGCCCCTTTGCCTTCAGGCTTTATCCCCAATTCTCACAAGTGCGTGCATTGGTGGGCCGATACGCGACTCGCGGCGTGCGCATGCTCGCTGAGGAGGCCGTCGCCGCAGTCAGGCCGGAGGTCCTCGCGCATCGCGTCCGCACCGTGCTGCAGGTCAACGTTATCCATGAGCTCGCAGCATGCACCGTGCCGATCCTCTATCTCCGCGGAACCCGCGACTGCGTTGTTCCCGCGCACAATGCCCGGGAGATCGGGGCGATCCGCCCGGCGGTCAGATTTGAATCCATTGACGCGCCCCACATGGTGCTCCAGAATCGGCCCGCCGAGGCTGCGGGGGTAATTACGAGGTTCGTGAATGAGACGATTGGATGACAGCGCTTCGCCATTCGGTGTTTCGGGACGAGACAATGGAGAGCGCCGTTAGGCGCGACTGAGAATAGCCCAGGATGCAATCCTGGGTCTCGATCAGCCTGCCGAACCAGTGTCAAGTCCCGTAGGGACGATTGAAACCCAGGTTTAACCGATCGCTGGGTGGGCCGGCCGGCAATCGTGACCGGCCTCGCCGGTCAATCGTCCCTACGGGACTCGACGACAAAGCGTGAAACCCTGCCCGATCCCAGGACTGCGTCCTGGGCTATTCTCAATCGTCCCTTCGGGACTTTCCGTCACTTCGCTCAGGATAACGCGACTACCGTTGCCTACGCCTCGCTCCGTTGCGGTATCCTCAACCCCACGACCCGATGAGCATCTACGCCCTGAAATCACGCTTCCAGGCGCTGCTGCGGCCGATGGTCCGGAAGCTGTACGCCGTCGGCGTGACCGCCAACCAGGTCACCACGGCGGCGTGCATCCTGTCGGTCCTCATTGGCGCGTGGCTCATCCGGGCACCGCGGATCTGGTTCGCGATTCTCCCGGTCTGGATGTTTCTCCGGATGGCGCTCAACGCGGTCGACGGCATGCTGGCCCGCGAGTTCGGGCAGAAATCGGCGCTCGGCGCTTATCTGAACGAGCTCACGGACGTGATCTCCGACACCGCGCTGTATCTCCCGTTCGCTTTCGTCGCACCGTTCGGATGGCAATCGACGGGCGCGGTCATCTTTTTCGCCGCGGCCGGGGAAATGACCGGCGTCGTGGCCGTGATGACCGGCGCATCGCGGCGCTATGACGGACCCATGGGCAAGAGCGATCGCGCATTCGTCTTTTCGATCCTTGCGCTCTGGATCGCACTGACGAGCGCGCTGTCGGCGTGGGCGGAGTGGTTGATGTGGGCGATTGCCCTCGCTGCCGCGGTGACGATCGTGAATCGCATCCGAGGCGGGCTGCTGGAATTGCGCCGGCCCAAGAGCGAATAGCGCTTGAGATGGAGGCTTCGATGAGGGAGTGTCACGAGAACCAATTCCGGACGTTCGACGGGTTGGATCTCTTTTATCGGTATTGGCCCGCGACCAGTGGGAGGTGCGCCGGTGCGATCGTGCTCTTTCATCGCGGCCACGAGCATTCAGGACGGATGGCTCATCTCGCCGATGAGCTCGGCCTCGACGACTTCGCGTTCTATGCCTGGGATGCGCGCGGGCACGGCCGCTCGCCGGGCCCCCGAGGATACAGTCCGAGCATCGGCACGTCCGTGCGCGACGTCAATGACTTTGTCGGCCACGTCGCGCAGCATTCGGGGCAACCGATCGAGAATATCGCCGTCATCGCCCAGAGCGTCGGCGCGGTCACTGTTGCAACCTGGCTCCATGACTACGCTCCGCGCATCCGATGCGCTGTCCTCGCGTCGCCTGCCTTCAAAGTGAAGCTTTATGTTCCGTTCGCGCGCTCCGGCCTCAGTCTTATGAGCCGCATTCGCGGCAATTTCTATGTCAAGAGCTACGTCAAGGCGAAATTCCTCACTCATGATCCGGAACGGATCGAATCGTTCAAGAACGATCCGCTCATCAGCCGTGCCATCTCGTCCAATATCCTGCTCGAGCTCTACACGACGGCTGACAGAATCGTCGCCGATGCGCAGGCCATTACCGTTCCACTGCAATTGTTGATCTCCGGCGCCGATTGGGTCGTCCACCACAAGCCGCAGCACGATTTCTTCGATCGTCTCGGCAGCCTCGTCAAGGAACGGCACGTTCTTCCGGGCTTCTATCACGACACACTCGGCGAGCTGAACCGCGAGCAGGCGCTCGTCAACGTGCGGGAGTTCATACGCTCTCGATTCGCCGAGCCGCGCAAGTTCGTCGACCTCACGAGTGCCGACAAGGCTGGTCCGACAAGAGAAGAGGCCGACCGGCTCGCTGCGCCGCTTCCCGCCCTTTCGCCTCGCGGTCTCTATTGGTCGTTGACCCGGCTCTCCATGCGCATCGGCGGTGCATTGTCCGACGGCATCAAGCTCGGGCACGAAACCGGCTTCGACTCCGGAAGCACGCTCGATTATGTCTATCGCAATACGCCCAGCGGCCGCCTCATGGTCGGCGGGCTGATCGACCGCAACTATCTCAATTCCATCGGATGGCGCGGCATTCGCGAGCGCAAGCGCAATCTGGAATCGCTGATCCGCGATGCGATGGACCGATTGCGCAAAGCGGGCGCGCCGGTCCACGTTCTCGACATCGCGGCCGGACACGGACGTTATGTGCTGGAGGCGCTTGAATCGGGAGATCTCCGCCCGGATTCGATTCTTCTGCGCGATTACAGCGAGCTCAACGTCCGCCAGGGGAGTGCGCTCATCGAGGCCAAGGGCTTGCAGTCGATTGCGCGGTTCGTTGCCGGCGACGCCTTCGATCGCGCCAGCCTCGCGTCGGTCACCCCGCGGCCGACTCTCGCCATCGTCTCCGGCCTCTATGAGCTGTTCGCCGATAATGACCTCGTCGGGCGCTCGCTCGCCGGCGTCGCGGACGCCGTTGCTGCGGGCGGCTACCTCATCTACACATGCCAGCCGTGGCATCCGCAGCTCGAGTTGATCGCCCGCGCGCTCACGAGCCATCGCGGCGGGAAAGCCTGGGTCATGCGCCGCCGCACACAAGGCGAGATGGATCAATTGGTCGAGCGCGCCGGGTTCACGAAGCTCGCGCAGCGCATCGATGATTGGGGCATCTTCACGGTGTCGCTCGCGGTTCGCAACGGCGGTGCGCCGGCCCGATGACGACCGGCGAAATCGAGCCGCGTCCTTGGAAGCGCGCGATTCTCTGGATCGCGTTCCTGGGTCCCTTCTTCTTCGCAAGCTATGGATTCGCCAATTGGCTCGCGTCGCGGCGGGCCTATGTGCCAATTGTGGCGTTTGCGTGGGAGCGCGCGATTCCGTTCGTGCCGTGGACGATCGTCCCTTATTGGTCGATCGATCTCTTGTACGGCCTCTCCCTGCTCTTGTGTACGACGCGGCGGGAGCTCGATCGCCACGCCTTGAGGCTCTTTGTCGTCCAAGTCATATCGGTGGCGTTTTTCATCGCGCTCCCGCTGCAATTCTCGTTCGGCCGCCCGGCAGCGGGCGGGATCTTCGGCGCGCTTTTCACGGCCTTGGGGAGTTTCGACAAGCCGTTCAATCAGGCGCCGTCGCTCCACATCGCGCTGCTCGTGGTCATTTGGACGCGTCTGGCGGCCCATTGTCCTGCCCGATGGCGTTGGCCCTTGCACGGCTGGATGATCCTGATCGGCGTGTCGGTACTGACGACTTATCAACATCACTTCATCGACATTCCCACAGGTCTGCTCGTTGGACTTGCGACATTGTGGGCGGTGCCTGATGAGGGCGCTTCGCCGCTCGGACATATTGTGATCGCGAGAGACACGCGTAGAGGGCGCCTCGCACTGTTCTATGGAGTCGGCGCGGGCGCATTTGCTGCCTTCGCCTGCCTCGGCGGCGCGTGGCTCTGGCTGTTTTGGCCGTCGATCGCGCTCGTTCTTGTGGCGCTCAGCTACGCCGCGATCGGCGAGCGCGCCTTCCAGAAGATGAGCAATGGCCGGTTGAGCGCGGGCGCCACAGGCTTGCTCGCACCGTACCTCGCAGGCGCGTGGATCAGCTCGCGCATCTGGACGCGCCGCCATGCCCGGTACGCCGAGGTAATCGACGGCGTCTCTATCGGCCGGATTCCGTCCGCGGGCGATCTCGCGGCCTCGAAGCTCGCAGCCGTCGTCGACCTCTCGGCGGAGCTCCCGTGCGGCCGGCATTGGGGACCATACTATCGATCCATTCCCGTCCTCGATCTCACCGTTCCGACCCGCGAGATCCTACGAGCGGCAGCGGAGGCCATCGAGGACGGGCGGGAGCATGGGCCGGTGCTGGTCTGCTGCGCTCTCGGCTTTTCGCGCAGCGCCGCCGCGGTCGCGGCCTGGTTACTCTTGACCGGCCGGGCCGCCACTGTGGACGCGGCGATGGACCTCGTGCGGAGAGCGAGGCCCGCAATCGTATTGCGCAGCGACCATCGCGCGGCGCTGGAGGCACTCCTATGAACGACGCCGATCGCCCGGAATTGCTGGCCACCGCCCGGCTCCTTCGGGCCGTCGAGCAAATCGACTGGCTGACAACCGGAATGACGCTGCTTGCGATGTCCGCGCTGCTATTCGGGACTCCCAATCGGGTTCTCGGCGCGCTCGCCGTCGCCCTCGGATTGATCGCAAAACTCT
>DASQGS010000072.1:0-6302 GCA_035632455.1 Thermoanaerobaculia bacterium
AACGGTGATGCCGGAGGGGAGAACGGCGCGGGTGATATTCGGCGAAGGGGCGCTCATCAGTGGGGTGAGAGAGTAGCGGAGGATTCAGGGAATGTCGATGCGGGAAGGCAGAAGGCAGAAATCAGAAAGCAGAAATGAGATTGCGTGATCGGAACGGAAACTGCTTCGCTCTCCCTTCATTACCGCAATCGTGGGAACAACCGATTCCACTTCTGCCTTCTGCTTTCTGCCTTCTGCTTTCGATACTATTAGCACAATGAAGATCTACCTGGTCGGATTCATGGGCGCCGGAAAGACGACCGTGGGGCGGGAGCTCGCCGCGCGCATCGAGGCTCCCTTCTTCGACCTGGACGATCTCGTCGAGGCCGCCGAGCAGATGACCATCAAGGATCTCTTCTCCCGCCACGGCGAGCCCTACTTCCGCAAGCGCGAGCGCGACATCCTCCGCTCCACGCGCCATCTCGAGAGCGGCGTGATCGCCACCGGCGGCGGCACGTTCACGTTCGACGAGAACATCCAGTTCATCCAGAGCGAGGGGCTGTCGGTCTACCTGTCGGCACCGTACGCCCTGCTCCGCCAGCGCATCGGCGAAAAGGCAGCAGAGCGTCCGCTGTTCCGCGACGATCTCGCCACGCACGAGCTGTACAAGCTGCGCGTGAAGTACTACAGGATGTCCGACATCGCCATCGAGATCCGCGAGGAGGAGACGCCGGCCGAGATCGTGGAGCGGCTGCTGCTCGAGTTGCCGAAGAGTTTCCTCGATTCGATTCGCAAGACGACCTGGAGGCGGGCGTGAGGACGCTGATCGTCAGCGACCTGCACTCCAACGCCGAGGCCCTCAAGGCCGTGCTGCACCGGGTGCGCCGCAAGCGTTTCGAGCAGATCGTCTGCCTCGGCGATTTCGTCGGATACGGCGCGCAACCCAACCAGATCCTCGATGTGATGCGAACGTTCAAGGCCAGGAAGATCTACATCCGCGGCAATCACGACCGCGTCGCCGCCGGCATGGACGACGGCCGCGGGTTCAACTACGCCGCGAAATACGCCGCGCTCTGGACCCGCGATCACCTCAGCGGCCCGAACCGGAACTTCCTCAGGAAGCTGCCGCTCGGCCCGCTCAACCAGCACGGCATGATGCTCTGCCACGGCTCGCCCGACGACGAAGATGAGTACGTGTTCACCGAGCATCACGCCCGCAAGGTGCTGATGGGGTGCACGGCTCCCATCGTCTTTTACGGCCACACGCATCTTCCGGTGATCTTCGCCATGGACCGCCACGGGGAGATCGGCGGCTATGCGGTCGAAGGCGACATCACGATCAAGCTGAATCCCGAGTATCGCTACCTGATCAATCCCGGCTCGGTCGGCCAGCCCCGCGATCGCAACCCCGCTTCGTCGTTCGCCATGTACGACTCCGAACGCAAACGCGTCCAGTTCTTCCGCACAGAGTACGACTTCCGCAAGACGCAGGAGTCGATCATTAAGGCAGGACTGCCGCAGATCCTGGCGGACCGGTTGGCGATTGGAAGCTGATGATTCAGCGCAGAAACTCTTCCATGAACCTTGTCGAGAAATCGCCGCTGATGAATTTCTCGTTGACGACGATCTGGCGGTGAAGCGGAATCGACGTTTTCACTCCCTCGATGATGAACAGCTCGAGGGCGCGGCGTCCGCGGGCGATGGCCTCAGCGCGGTCCTTGCCGCGGACGATGAGCTTGGCAATCATCGAGTCGTAATGCGGCGGCACGACGTAATCGCGGTAGGCGGCAGTGTCGACGCGCACGCCGGGACCGCCGGGGAGGTTGAGCTCCTTCAGCTTTCCCGGGTTCGGCGCGAAGGTGACCGGATCCTCGGCGTTGATGCGGAACTCGATGGCGTGGCCGCGCAGGCGGAATTCGCCGACCGGCACCGACAGCGGCTCGCCTGACGCCACGCGGATCTGCTCTTTCACGAGATCGATGCCCGTCACTTCCTCGGTCACAGCGTGCTCGACCTGGATTCGCGTGTTCATCTCCATGAAGTAAAAGCGCCCATCCTGGAAAAGGAACTCGATCGTTCCGGCGTTGACGTAGTTCACGACTTGGCAGAGCCGGATCGCGGCGTCGCACATCTGCCGGCGGAGATCGTCTGTGAGGGCAATAGACGGCGACTCTTCGATCAGCTTCTGATGCCGCCGCTGGATCGAGCACTCGCGCTCGCCGAGGGCCACGATCCGGCCGTGCGTATCGCCGAACACCTGGATCTCGATGTGGCGCGGCCGCTCCAGATACTTTTCGATGTAGACGTCGGCAGACCCAAACGCACGCTCGGCCTCGCTGCGCGCCGTCTCGAAGGCCGTCTCCAGATCGCTCTCGTTCCAACAGATCCGCATGCCGCGCCCGCCGCCGCCGGCGGAAGCCTTCAGAATCACAGGAAAGCCGATCTCGCCTGCAACGACTGCGGCATCGCTGAGAGTCCTGAGCGGACCGTCGCTGCCTGGGAGGATCGGCACCCCGGCGTTCTTCGCCGTCTCGCGCGCCTTGGCCTTGTCGCCCATCAGGCGGATCGATTCCGGTGCGGGACCGATGAACGTGAGCCGGCACTCGCGCAGGATCTCGGCGAAGTGATGATTCTCCGATAGGAAGCCGTAGCCGGGATGGACGGCATCGGCACCGGTGATCTCCGCGGCGGCGATGATGCTGGAGATGTTCAGGTAACTCTGTCGCGAGGGCGCCGGACCGATGCAGACGTCGTCGTCGGCATATCGCACGTGCAGGGCGTCGCGATCAGCCTCGGAGTGCACGGCGACGGTCTTGATGCCCATCTCCTTGCAGGCGATGATCACCCGGAGCGCGATTTCTCCGCGATTCGCAATCAGTACTTTCGAGATCATCTCAGAGCTTCACCGCGAAGAGCCTCTCGCCGTACTCGACCGGCTGCGCATTCTGCGGGTAGACATGCACCACCACGCCGTCGACATCCGACTCGATCTCGTTCATCAGCTTCATGGCCTCGACGATGCAGAGAACCTGCCCCTGGCTCACGCGATCTCCGACGTTGACGAAGGCCTCGGCCTCAGGATTCGCGGAGCGGTAGAACGTGCCGACGATCGGCGACGTGATCACGTGCAATGACGGGTCGCTCTCGGCGTCCGCGAACGGAAGGGCTGCCGGTGTGTGAGCCGCCTGGACCGCGGCCAGCGGAGCACCCGGCAGCATCGGCGCGTCGTTGCGCATCTCACCGACCGCGTACGACTGGATGATGTGGGGCTGGGCGTGCTTCCCCTCGATGCGAAGTTTGACGCCCGCCTGCTCGATCTCGAGCGCGCCGATGCCGCGGTCGGCCACCTTGTCGATGAGCTCCAGAATTTCTTTGAAGTTCAAATTCGTACCCTCTTCATCCGTCATCCTGGGGCGGCGAAACCCCGAAGCAGTGCAGCACGCCGAAGGATCTCACAATAGACGACCCAGCCTCATGAGATCCTTCGCCGTCTACGCGGCTCAGGATGACGTGGTCTAACCCAGCTCGTCGCGAAGCGCCAGCTTCGCCTTTCCGAGCTCGAACCGGGCACGCCCGTAGTTTCCGTCCGGGCGAAGAATCAGCAGGACGAAGTAGTCCGGCGTGACTGCCGAGAGGAACGTGATGTACTTCTCGGTCACCAGCGCGAACTGCAGAACGTCCCCGGTGTTGAGATCGGTGTTTGATACTCGGATACCTTTGATGAAACTGCCGAGCTCGGCGCCGATGACGTCGAGCGCGATGCCGTCCTCGCTGATCGATTCGATGGCGATGCCGTCGAGCCCGATCAGGCTGATTGCCACGGCCCCTTCCACCCGGTCGAGAATTCCGCGGAGAATATTCTTAAACACGCCTCTCCTCGCTCCCCGTGATCCTTCCCAGCCACTGCTCGAGCCGGATTACCTTCCGACGGCGGGATTCACCTGCCACGCGCTTCGCGTCCGCCTCCGCGAGCGCCTCGATCTTCTGCCTCACGGCCTCGTTCTCAGGCTCGCGCTTCAAAATGCGCTCGTAGATGTTTCGCGCGTCGCCGGTCAGGCCCTGGCGCGCATAGAGGTCCGCCATGGTGAGGGTGCTCGACGTGTCTTCCTCCGGCGCCGCCGGCGGCGGTTCGACGGGAAAGGGCACATCGACCGTATGTTGCGCCTCGCCTGCCGCGACGGCTTTCGCCGCGCCAGCGGCGATTTCCTCGACAAGCGGATGCTCGACGTGCGCATCGTGGGCTTCGACTGCCTCCTGCTCCTCATGAACCGGCGCAAACACAACCGCCTCGTCGGACGGCGCGACAATCGGCTCCGCTGCAGCCTCGACCGCAGGCGGCGACGGCTCATCCCACGGCGATGCCGCCTCCGCGTCGCTCCACGGAGTCACCTCCACCCACGGACCCTGCTCCTCCGCCGCGGCCGCCGGAGCTGCTGCGGACTCGCCTTCATGAGAATCGACAGAATCGACAGCGGCAAGTGGGGCCGGATCCGGGTGGACGACTGGCTCGGATGCAACGGCAGGCTCGGATGCGGGTTCCGCCGCGCGACTCTCCGAGACCTCGCGATCGTGAGACACATACGGCTCGGTGTCCTCGAACAGGATCTCCTCATCCGCGGGCTCAGCGGCATGCGAGGCTAACGGTTCCGCTGCCGCCTCACCTGCCGGTGCTGCTGCCGTGGGCTCGTGAGCTGGCGCAGGGTGTTCCGCGGCCGGAAACATCGTATCCGGCTGCTTGACCAAGCCTCGCCCGGTGGCATCAGTGTCGATAAACGGCGTCTTGCTGGGCGGCTCGTGCACATGTTCGAGTGCAGTCTCGAACGGATGCCCGGCGGGACTGAGGGCGGCAGCCTCGGCGCCCGCTCCCTCCGCAACGCCTGCATCGGTGCGCGGAGGAATCACCGTGATGATTGGATTGAGCTCATCCTCGAGACGGTCGATGAGCGCGACCAGCTCCTCGTCGGCTGGCATCAGCGCCAGGACGAGCTTGTACTTCTTGATCGCCTCGACCTTCTGGCCCACCGCGAGAAAAGCGTCGCCGAGGAGCCGGGCGGCGACGACATTGCCCGGATCGAGCTGGATGGCCTTTTTGAGGGCCTCGATCGCCGCCTCATTGCTGCCGAGCTCGCGCAGAACCCGGCCGAGGCTGACCCATCCCGACAGATAGGAAGGATGATTCGCCAGACCGGCGCGCAGGACTTGTTCGGCCTCGCCGAGCTGGCTCACCTTGCGCAGCTCCTCCGCAAGCGGAAAGAAGATCCGGCTCTTGGGATCGACTTTCAACCGGTACCGCAGCTCTTCGATTTTTGGGTTGCTTGCGGGTTGTGCCATGGATCGAGGTGAATTCTTGTCCGAAACGCTTGTCTGTGCAACAGGGACCATAAGTATCGAGGCCTGAGAAGGAACGCCCCCTTCTCGCGAAGGGGGCGGGGAGAATGCCACAGGAGAAGATACCGCCTAAGGAGTCGTACCTCTGAGTTGGACCACTATCGTGGGTTGCAGCGGATCATTCGTCGCGAACGCCACCTGGGCGATACGTGTCGACGGTCCGGGGGGCGGGTTGGGCGTGAACGTCACAGTGAAGTCCCCACAAGGCACAGCACAGCCGTTTGGAATGCTTCGGCCCACCGGCACGATCGTGAAGTCGGCAGCGTTGGCCCCGGAAATCGCGGCGCCGGACACAGTGAGCGGCGCCGATCCGGCGGCCGAGTTCGCGAACCTTATGGTGCCCGTAGCCGGCGTACCGACGGGGGTTGTACCGAAGATCAGGGTGCCGCTGGCCGGCAGGACCAGCGTGGCCGATGGTGGCGTTGGCACTGGCGCTACCGTGCATGCGGGGGCGGCTGGTGCCACGCTGAAAGCATTCAATGCGGTGTCGGTGCACGTGGTCTGCAGATTCGTGAAGACGACGTTCACCAACAAGTTCTGTTGAATGGTCCCAGCCACTCCACCGACGACACACGCAGCGGTGGGGAACGTGAATCCATTGGGAACGACCATCGTGTACGTCGTCGATCCGTTGGCATTGACAACGACAGACGAGGGGAACACCGCAATCGTTCCCAACACGAACTTCGCGGTTCCCGCGCCCGCGTTTGCGACAGTCACACTGACATTCCCACCCACAGGCGCGGAAGGAGGGCTGACGTTGATGATCGCGGCTTTGGGAACCCGATACGTGAACACAATACTGCTCGGCGCCGTATCAGCGGCATCGATGTTCGTGACCGAGACCGGTCCGGGGATGTCCGAACAGGCGGTCACGACCACCGGGGAAGTGATGGCGATAACCCGGGTGCCGGAGACGCTGATCGGCTGGGCAG
>DASQGS010000073.1:0-2622 GCA_035632455.1 Thermoanaerobaculia bacterium
GGCGAGAGCGATCGTCGTAACCGGGAACAACGCATTGAGTCGGCGCATCAACGTCCACCTTTCATACAGCCGCTTTTGGCCGGCGATCCTGATCGTGCGGCAGCAAAGTATACGCGTCGACTCGTGACGGCCCCGTCACAAATCGACCACAAACCCAGCCTCACTCGGACGCTGATCCCAAGAACGGACGATTATCCAAGAGTACTGACCCGACACCGCGGGGACTCTTACTTCAGCCCTCTCTCCTCCAACAGCGGCTCGACGATCGGGTCGCGGCCGCGAAAGGCCCGGTACATCGCGGCGCTCTCCTGAGTGCCGCCGCGAGAGAGGATCATGTCGCGGAAGCGCTGCCCGTTCGCGCGGGTCATGCCGCCGTTCTCCTTGAACCATGCGTAGGCATCGTCGTCGATAACCTCGCTCCAGAGATACGCATAATAGCCGGCCGAATAGCCGCCGCCCCAGATGTGCGAGAAATACGTCGTGTGATAGCGCGGCGGAATCTCCGGCATATCGATATGGAAGCCCTTGAGCGCTGCGGCCTCGAACGCATTCACATCCTGTTGCGGCGCTCCGGCAGGTAACGTGTGCCAGGCCATATCCAGGAGGGCCGCGGCAAGGTATTCGGTCGTCTTGTAGCCCTGATTGAATGTCCGCGACTTCTTGATCTTGTCGACCAGCGCCTGCGGCATCGGCTCGCCCGTCTGATAGTGCTTCGCATAACTGGCAAAGACTGTAGGCTCCAGCGCCCAATGCTCATTGAACTGCGACGGGAACTCCACGAAGTCGCGCGGCACGCTCGTGCCGGCGAGCGTCGGGTATTTGACGTTCGAGAACATGCCGTGCAGGGCGTGGCCGAACTCATGGAACATCGTATTGACGTCGTCGAAACTGAGCAGGGCGTGCTGGCCCGGTGCCGGCTTCGTGAAGTTGCAGACGTTGAACACGACCGGCTTCGTGCCGAGGAGCTTGTTCTGATCCACGAAGCTGTCCATCCACGCGCCGCCGCTCTTACTGGGGCGCGAATAATAGTCGGCATACCAGATCGCAAGCGGGCTGCCGTCAGCGTCGAAGACCTCGAATACGCGTACATCCGGCTGATAGACCGGGATGTCCTTGCGCTCCTTGAACGTCAGTCCGTAGAGCTTGTTCGCGGCGAAGAAGATGCCGTCATGCAGAACGTGATCGAGATCGAAGTACGGCTTGACTTGCGCTTCATCGAGATCGAATTCCGCTTTGCGCACCTGCTCGGCGTATATCTCCCAATCCGACGCGGCGAGCTTGAATCCGCCCTTCTGCGCGTCGATCAGTTTCTGCATCTTTTCGGCCTCGGAGCGCCCTTTCTTCGTTGACGCAGCGACGAGATCGGTCATCAGCTTGATTGCGATCTCGGGAGTCTTCGCCATCTGATCGTCGAGGACGTAGGCGGCCCAGGTTGGATAACCGAGGAGCTTCGCGCGCTGCGCGCGCTCCTGCGCGAGACGCGTGACGATGGCCTTGGTGTCGTTGGCGCCGCCATGATCGCCGCGCTGCACCGAGGCCGCGAGAAGCCGTTCCCGAAGCGCGCGGTTCTTTAGGGTCGAGAGCGCGGGCTGCTGGGTCGTGTTCTGGAGAGTCAACACCCACTTCCCTTCGAGTTTGCGATCCTTCGCCTTCTCGGCCGCGGAGGCGATGTCGCCATCGCTCAGACCGTCGAGCTCAGCTTTGTCCGAGACGATCACGGCGCCGGCGTTCGTATCCCCCAGCACCTTCTCGCGGAACTGCGTGGTGAGCGTCGATTCCTCCTGATTGAAGGCGCGCAGCGTGGTCTTGTCGGCCTCGGAAAGCTGGGCTCCGGCGCGCACGAAATTGCGGTAGTAGCGCTCGACGAGGAACTTCGATTCGGCGTCGAGCCCGAGCGACTCGCGCTTGTCATAGAGCGTTTTCACGCGCTGGAACAGCTTGGCGTTCAGATAGATCGTGTCCTGGTGCGCGGCCAGCTTCGGCGCCTCCTCGGCCTCGATCTTCTGCATGGTCTCGTTCGTGTTCGACTGGGTGAGGTTGAAGAACACCTTGCTGACCCGCGTGAGCAGATCGCCGGAGCGCTCCATGGCCTCGATGGTGTTCGCGAACGTCGGCGCCTGGGCGTTGCCGGCGATCGCGTCGATCTCCGCGATCTGGCGTTTCATCCCGGCCTCGATCGCGGGCTGATAGTCGCTGTCCTTGATCCTGTCGAAGGGCGGCGCCTGGAACGGCAGCGTGCTCTCGGCGTAGAAGGGGTTGGATTCCGTGAACGACGCGGACGCCGGCGGAGCCGGAGCGGGCGGGGCGGCGGTGGCTGGCGGCGCCAGTGCGGCAGCGGCCCTGGCGGGCGCGGCGACAGGCGTGATTTTCGAAGGCCCGGCGAGTTGGGAACAGGCGGTGAGCGGAAGAGTCATAGCAATCGCAAGCAGAGAACGTCGGTTCATTTGTGCCTTCCTGGCAAGAAGATTGGCGGTGAGTGCATGAAGAACGGCGCTACAGGATAACGGTAGAGGGCGCGGATGGCCAGTGCTATGCGTTGCCGTAGCCGTTGGCGTTGCCGTAGCCGTTGGCGTCGCCGTCGCCGGATGTTGACTCTCGTAATCGACGGCAGAGTCAAAGTCA
>DASQGS010000074.1:0-3000 GCA_035632455.1 Thermoanaerobaculia bacterium
CCACGTCGCGCATCCCGTATCGCGAGCTTCTCTCCGAGGAGCGCGCGCGGCAGTGGCGCACCACCATCAACCTCGCCCAATCGACGCCGACGATCATGCTCACTGAGCCCGGCGGTGTGCTCGCCGAGGGGAATCACACCACACACTTCACCATCGTCGATGGCGACGGAGACATCGCCGCCATGACTTACACGCTGAACGACAACTTCGGCAGCGGTTTCGTCGTCCCGGGCCTGGGGTTCCTTCTCAACAACGAGATGGACGATTTCACGACCGCACCGGGGAAACCGAATCTCTATGGTCTCGTGCAGGGGACGGCGAATGCGATCGAGCCCGGGAAACGCATGGCATCATCCATGTCGCCAACCATCATCTTCCGCGATGGCAAGCCGTACCTCGCTCTCGGCACGCGGGGCGGCGCGACCATTCCAACTTCGGTGCTGCAGGTTTTCCTCAACGTGGCCATCTGGCACAAGTCGCTTCAGGATGCGATCGCCGCGCCGCGCTATCACCACCAGGGATTGCCGGAGGAGATCTTCTACGAGCGGGGCATGACGCCGCAGTCGACGATCATTACCCTCAATGCCATGGGTCACGGCGTCAAGGAGCACGATCCGATCGGCGACGTCCATGCCGTGATGATCGACAAGGGAAAGATCATCGCCGTCGCCGATCCGCGGCACAACGGCGCGGCGGGAGGGTATTGAGATGGTGATCAGTGATCACAGCGGGAGAAAACCAGAAACCAGAAACCAGAAACCAACGAACGCCCTTCTGGTTTCTGGTTTCTGGTTTCTGGTTTGTTAACGATGGACACGCGCGAACTGAAGATCGCCGCCGCACGCGAAGCCCTCACGGCCGTGGAGAGCGGCATGCGCCTCGGTCTCGGCACCGGCAGCACCGCGGACGAATTCGTGAAGCTACTCGGCGAAGCGATCGGGCGCGGCGACTTGACCGGCATTCGCGGCACCTGCACCTCGATCAAGACCGAGGAGCTTGCCCGATCTCTTGGCATCGCTATCTTCGGGCTCGCCGAGCTCGGGCCTCTCGATCTCGCGGTTGACGGCGCGGACGAGATCGACGGCCAACTCCGCCTGATCAAGGGGCACGGCGGCGCGCTCCTTCGCGAAAAGATCGTCGAGCAACAGGCCAGGCGCTTCATCGTGATCGCCGACGAATCGAAGGTCGTGACGCGGCTCGGCGTCGGCATGCTGCCCGTTGAGGTCACGCCGTTTGCCCGCGAGGTGCTCGAGCGACGCTTCGCGGAGATGGGTCTCTCCCCCGTCCTCCGGCTGCGCGACGGCAAGGTGCGCATCACCGACGAAGGACATCAGATCCTCGACGTCCGCATTCCCGAGAGCACGGACATCGCCGAGGTCGTCCGCCGCATCCGGGAGCATGCCGGCGTGGTCGAGACGGGCTTCTTCCCGACCGAAGCGACCGAGGCGATCATCGCGGGAGCGATGGGGATCGAGCGGCGTTTGCGTTCGCCATCGTGAGTGAAACCCGTTTCACGCGGAGGCGCGGAGACGCGGAGCAGAGAGCGCAGGGCAGAGACAAACGAGAGACGAACCCTGCAGGGTTCCATATCACCGCTTTTCTCCGTGGTCTCTGCTCCGCGTCTCCGCGCCTCCGCGTGAGACGGGTTTCATGACAAACGGCTACACCGCCGTCTTCCGCACCGTCACGTCGAACTTCCACTGGTGATCTTTGTAGTAGAAGGCCACGAACGACGCGTACGGCTTGTCGAGCGGCTTGTCGATCTTCGTTTCGAACATCGGATAGAGCGGGGTCGGGTTCGTGTAGTGCCAGACGAGCTCCGCGTGGCCGACGTTCGGATCCGTGGGATGGCGCTGAAAGTCGCGGAGGCCGTCGTACTTCTTCTCGCAGATCCGGCCGCGGAAGACCGGGCCGCGCAGGCTGGGCGCCGTGCCGAGAATCGAGAATCCCTTCTGCGTGACCTTGGCGATGTACTCTCCGCTGTCCGCCGTCCGCGAGCCGGTCACGGTGATGTAGCCGGCGCGGGTGAGATTGTCGAATGTCCGCAGCGATCTCTCGTCGAAATCGTCCTTCGGAAACCGCGGATTCCACCAGACCCGTTGCGGCACCTCCGCGTAGACAGGCTCGGCGTAGAACTGGTAGTTGCTGATGATCTGCCGCGCCTTCTCCTCGGTCAGAGGCCCGGGCTGGTCGCACGCCAGCAGGAGCGCGCAGACACCGATCAGCAGGCGATGAATTCCTTGACTCGACCCTCGTCGCATGTTATCCCCCCGACTCACCCGACGCGCGGGTGTGCGGCATTATCGCGAGAACCGCCAGTTGACTGACAGAATCCTCCACACCGTCGCACGGCTCTGCCTTCGGTACAGCAAGCAGATCGCCATCGCGGCCGTCGCGCTCGCCATCGGGGCGCTGGCCGCTGCCTCGCATCTCACCTTCGATCCCGACCTGCTCAACCTCATCCCCCAGAGAAACAGGCAGGTCAACGAGTTCCGCAAGGTCCTGCGCGACATGGGGACGATCGACTACCACATCGTGGTCCTGAACATCCCTCCCCAGCACGACGTCCACGAGTACGACTCGCTCATCGAGTCGGTGGCCGAAGGCTATCGCAGGAACCCGAAGATCCAGGACGTCAGCTACCGCATCCCGAATCCCCTCGACTTCGTCGACATCGTCCTCCCGCGGGCTTTGCTCTTCCTCGATCCCCAGGAGCTGAATGAGGTGGCAGGAAAGTTGTCCGACGCCGGCATCCGGGAGTCGGTGGCCCGCAACCGGACCCTCCTCGAGACGCCCCAGTCCTTCGCTCTCAAGACGATCATTCAGTACGACCCCTTCAATCTCGCGCCCATCTTCATCAGGAAGTTCCAGTCAGCCGGCGGCGGATTCAAGATCGACACCACCAGCGGCTACTACCTTTCGACCGATCACACCACGCTCTTGATCCTGACCAAGCCGAAGCGCCCGGCACAGGACGTGCCGTTCGGCAAAGAGCTTCTC
>DASQGS010000075.1:0-6070 GCA_035632455.1 Thermoanaerobaculia bacterium
AATTTCATCCGCGGCTGGCCAGCGAGGCTCAGACATGCGGGAATGGTTCGATATCCGCTGCCCCGAGGACGCGGCATCTTCACGTATCCGGAGAATGCCGCCGACCTTGCGGCGCTGGCGGACCTTGTAGGCCGCGCTGGCGCACAAGACCAGCCGATCCTCGACCTCTCCGGCGAGCGGGCGCTCTATTATCTGTTGGACCGCCGTCCCGCCGTGCGGTGCCCCGACGTGTCGATGCTGTTCGGAATGATCCAGATCGAGTCGCGGAAGAAGTTGTAGAGATCGGCGCCACAGAACAGGATGATCGCAATGGGCAAGAACGCCGCGACGAGCGCCGGCACGATGGCCGCGCGTATGAATGTCTTCTTCCCATCGATCACAAGAACGACAAGCCACGCCGCGACGGCGATTGACGAATAGACGCCGACCTCCAGGCTCCAGAGCAGTCCGAGAGACGACGACGCCATGGCGCAGAACAGCGCGAGTCTTGATCGCGTTCGCAAGTGGCGCAAGAGCGACCAACAAGCCGAAAGCAACGGGAGAAGGCGAAAATATGGAAAGACCGGGACCAGCGCAGCGCCCATCGCACAGAATCCGAGCGCGACGCCGGCCGCTGCGCCGAAGCCTGTCGCGGCGAGCTCGATGGCGATCGGCACCAGCAAAGCGACTGTGAGCGCGTCGAGCAGCGTCTGAAAGCGGCGCGACTTCAAAAGCGACGGAGGCTTGCCAAGAACGATACGGTCGAGACCGCCGTCCGTGGCCAAGCCGTGTAATACGAAAATGTCGCGATAGGGGCGCCCGCCGTCTAGATACA
Source organism: Thermoanaerobaculia bacterium (assembly GCA_035632455.1). GTDB lineage: Bacteria > Acidobacteriota > Thermoanaerobaculia > Gp7-AA8 > Gp7-AA8 > DASQGS01. The sequence continues at coordinate 815 of DASQGS010000075.1, forward strand.
CCGACGCAGGAGCCAGATGCTCACCCTCGTGAAACATCTCCATGAATGCATAAGGATGATCGTGGATCGCAATCATCAGGACGGAGACCAGAATGAAACCGGGCCATGCCCGCGCCCACCGCCGCGGGACGCCGGCATCCTGTGCATGTGGAAACGAGAACCGGCCGGCGAGAAGCGCTGCCGACAAGGCTCCGATCGCAGAGCCCGCGACAAGTAAGGCAACGACGGCATAATCGAACGATTTTGGGTAGCCGGCCAATGTGACCGCGCCGATTCCACCGGCCGGGACCTGAAACAGAGGGCGCAGTAGCGGCGCAATCCAGCCGGCGATCACTGCGCCCGCCAGCGCGCCGCAAATCAATACGCGTTTGCGAGCAAGGACCAGCGCGTTCTTGAGCATGGTCAATCACACCTCCGCGGCAATCGCCCGCCCCATCTCCTCCGTGCGCGCCGTGCCCTGCATATCCGGCGTGCGTAGCCCGCCCACGAGCACACGCTCGATCGCAGCTAGAATCGACGCGCCCGCCTCGGGGCATCCGAGGTGCTCCAGCATCATCGCCCCGGCCCAGATCTGTCCGATCGGATTGGCGATTCCCTGCCCATAGATGTCGGGCGCAGAGCCGTGGACGGGCTCGAACATCGATGGGTATTCACGCTCCGGATTCAGGTTCGCGCTCGGAGCGATGGCGATCGTCCCGGTGCAGCCGGGACCGAGGTCCGAGAGGATGTCACCAAACAGATTGGAGCCCACCACGACATCGAACCAATGTGGATTGCGGACGAAGTGCGCGGCGAGGATATCGATGTGGTACTGGTCGGTCCGCACGCCTGGATAGTTCGCAGCCATCGCTCGAAAACGCTCATCCCAATAAGGCATTGTGATCGTGATCCCATTGGACTTCGTAGCCGACGTGAGGTGCTTTTTCGGCCGGCTTTGTGCAATCTCGAAGGCATACTTCAGAATTCGGTCCACGCCGTGACGCGTAAAGACGCTCTGCTGTGTGGCCATCTCATAGTCGGTTCCCTCATAGAGACGACCGCCAATGGATGAGTATTCGCCCTCATTGTTCTCGCGTACCACAATGAAGTCGATGTCTCCGACCTTGCGGCCCACAAGTGGACACGGCACGCCTGGCATGAGCCGCACCGGCCGTATGTTCGCGTATTGCTGGAACCCGCGCCGGATTGGGATCAACAGCCCCCAAAGCGAAACGTGGTCGGGAACTCCCGGAAACCCGACAGCTCCGAGGTAGATGGCATCGTGATGCCGGATCTGCTCGAGCCCGTCCTCGGGCATCATCCGGCCGTACTTGGTGTAGTACTCGCAGCTCCAGGGGAATTCGTCCCATTGAAAGCCGATCCCATGCTTCGCACCGGCGGCTTCAAGGACGCGCATCCCCTCGGGAAGAACCTCTTTGCCGATGCCGTCACCTGGGATGACTGCGATTTTGAATGTAGGCATGAGCTCGGGTCCTATGTACGAAGTCCCGCGGAGTGAGTCCCGTAGGGACGATTGAAAAATAGCCCAGGACGCCAGTCCTGGGAGCCACGGCGACATCGGGAATTCGAGTCCCGTAGAGACGATTGAACCACACCGCGCGCTTGGCGCGATCATCGCGAGATCCATCGAGTTGATCTCGCGCTGCGCGCGGGGTCCCCTCACCCGCGCTTCGCGCCGCCCTCTCCCGCTGGGAGAGGGCTTTTCCTTGGATCGAGATCGAATTGATAGTTAGGCCATTGATTCAATCGTCCCTACGGGACTCGACCGCGCATCCCGTCGCTATCGAACCCAGGACTTCGTCCTGGGCTATTTTCAATCGTCCCTACGGGACTAATCGCACCTGCGGGCTGTGGCGTGTCCCTCACACCGCCGAGACCCCCAAATACCCATCCCGCACCCTCTGATCATTCGCCAATTCGCGCGCCTTTCCGGACAGCGTGACCCTTCCCGTTTCGAGCACGAACGCCCGGTCGGCAAGGGCGAGGGCATGCGGGACGTTCTGCTCGACGAGGACGATGGTCACGCCCTGGTCGCGGATGACGCCGAGGCAGGCGAAGACCTCGCGGACGAGGAGAGGGGCCAGGCCGAGGGAGGGCTCGTCGAGAAGCAGCAGACGCGGTCGAGCCATCAGTCCGCGGCCGATCGCGCACATCTGCTGCTCGCCGCCGGAGAGCGTGCCGGCCTTCTGCTTCGCCCGCTCCTTCAATCGAGGGAACATCGCGAACACGGTCTCGAGCGTCCTGGCCCGCACAGTGCGCGCGGCCCGGGCGTAGGCGCCCATCTCCAGATTCTCCATCACGGTCATGCCGGGCCAGAGCTGCCGGGCCTCCGGAATCAGGACCAGTCCACGGCGGACGAGCTCGTTCGGCGGGAGGCCGGTGATGTCAACGCCGGCGAACGCGATCTTCCCTTTCTTTGGCGCCAGCAAGCCGCAAACGGTCTTGAGCGTCGTCGATTTGCCCGCGCCGTTCGCACCGATCAGCGTCACGATCTCGCCCTCCTCGACGCGGAACGACACGTCCCACAGCGCCTGGACGTTGCCGTAGAAAACGTCGATGCCGTCGACCTCGAGCATCACTCGTCCCCTCTCGAAGTTGTCGCATCGTCGCCGAGGTACGCGGCGATGACGGCCATGTCCTTGAGCACAGTCTGTGGCGTTCCCTCCGCGATCTTCTCGCCGAAGTTGAGGACGAGGATGCGATTCGACACGCCGGCGACGGCGTGGACGTGATGCTCGATCATAAGGATCGTTACGCCGGAATCGCGGATGGCGCGGATTAGCGACATCGCACCCTGAATCTCCGACGGATTCAAGCCACCCATCACCTCATCGAGGCAGATCACCTTCGGCTCGGTGGCGAGGGCGCGCGCGATCTCCAGGCGCTTCAGCTCGCCGAGGGTCAGCGTTCCCGCGAGCGCGGAGGCGCGATGCGCGAGGCCGGTGCGCTCGAGCACGTCGCGTACGCGGCGGGACGCGTCGGAACCGCGCCGGTGTCCACCGCCGAAATGTGCACCGATGGCCACGTTCTCGGTCACCGTCATTTCGCGAAACGGGCGGACGATCTGGTGCGTGCGAACGATTCCGCGTTTGACGACGGCATGGTTCGGCATCCCCTCGATGCGGCGGCCGCGGAAGACGATCTCCCCCGAGGTCGGAGCGAGCGAGCCAACGAGACATGAGAAGAGCGTCGTTTTCCCCGCGCCATTCGGTCCGATGACGCCGAAGACGTCGCCCTCGGCCACATCGAAATCGATGCCGGCGAGCGCCTGCAATCCGCCGAATCGCTTGAAAAGGCCGCGCACGGAGAGGATGGCGTCAGCCGGCATCGCGAGCCTCCTTCCCCGTCTTCGACGCCACGGCGCGGCTGAGAAGGGCCGAGAGCCGGCGCCCGAGACCGACCAGCCCCTTCGGCTCGTACAGCATCACCAGAATCAGCAGGCCGCCGTAGATGAACAGATATGAGTCGCGCAGCGCGGGAATGGAGAGCAGCTTGATCTGCAGCGTGCTGAAGATCAGCGCGCCGAACACGGGACCGGCGATGGTGCCGACGCCGCCGACGATCGGCATCAGGACGATGCTGAGGCTGAGGCGGAAATCGAAGACCGAGCCCGGCGCGATGTATTGGAAGTTGATCGCGTAGAGACCTCCGGCGATCGCCACGAGCGCCGCCGAGAGGGCATGCGCGAGGAGCTTGAATCGCGTGGAGTTGACGCCGAGCGCCTCGGCGGCTTCGATGTCCTGCTTGATCGCCGCGAGCGCGTGGCCGAACGCGCTCCGCTTCACCCACGCCGCGAGCGCGACGACGAAAATCGCCAGGACGACCATCGAGAAGTAGTTCTTGTTGAAATCGAACGAGCCCGCAGGCATACGGATGCCGCTCGATCCGCCGGTGAACTCGACGGTCGAGGCGCAGACGCGCACGGCTTCGCCGACGCCGATCGTGGCGATCGTGAAGTACGGCCCTCGGAGACGAAAGGCCGGGAGGCCTATGACGATCGAGAAAACGGCCGCGATGAGCGCGCCGAGCGGCAACGTGAGGAACGAGTCGATACCTCGGAGCGAGAGGAGGACGGTCGTGTATGCACCGATGCCGAGGAACGCCGAGTAGCCGAGCGAGACTTGTCCCGCGAATCCGCCGAGGAGATTCCACGCCGCGGCGAGAATCACAGCGAACGCAAGGTTCCAGAGGTCGTTGAGCGTGCCGCGCTCGAGAAAGAGCGGCGCGGCCAGTGCGAAGATCGCCGTGGCGGCCCAGAGCACCGCCTTCACGATCCTCACCGGATGGCTCTCCTGCGGGCGAAGCGCGTGAAAAGCCCCGGCAGTCCCTGCGGAAAAGCGACGAGAGCGACGAAGAGAAGCGAGAAGCTGACCGCGTCCTGCAGCGAGGTGGGGACGCTGGTGTAAACGGCGAGCCCATTCTCGAGCAGCGCGAGAACCAGCGCGCCGAGGGCCACGCCGGTCACGCTCTCCATCCCGCCGAGGACGACGATGCAAAAGGCCTTCAAGAGAAAGCTACGGCCGAAGTCGGGAGTGAACGCGAGGAGCGAGGCCAGCATGCCGCCGGCGATTCCCGCGAACGCCGTGCCGATGCCGAAGGCCGTGGCGGAGATGCGATCGGCGTCGACGCCGGAGAGCAGCGCGGCATCGCGATTCTGCGTCACCGCGCGGATGGCCTTGCCGAGGTAGGTCGTGGTCAGAAGGATGTTCAGAAATAGGAGCGATGCCACGCTCGCCAGAAACACCAGAATCGACGGCACGCCGAGGCGCACGCCGGCGATCTTGATCGACTTCATGGTGTAGCTGGTGAGGATCGACTGCGTGTCGCCGCTCCAGATGACGTAGGCGAGATTCTGCAGAACGAGCCAGACGCCGAACAGCAGCAGCAGCGACTCCATCGACGGCGTCGGCCCCGATCGCGGCAAGCGTTTGCCGATCAGCCGGTAGAGCACGACGCCGATGAGGAAAAACAGCGGCCCGACGACGACGAGGCCTGCGAAGGGATCGATGGAGAATCGTGTGAAGAGGGTGTACGTGACGTACGCCCCGAGCATCATGAATCCGGCGTGCGCGAGGTTGATGATGCGCATGACGCCATAGATGACGGCGAGGCCGTAGGCCATCGTGGCGTAGAGCCCGGCCGCCAGCAGGGCATTCACAAGGACGGAGACCAGCTCTTGCATCCGAGAAGGCTAGAGCATAGCGCAAAGGACCGCCGGCATCCCCAAGGAGCGCCGGCATCCTGCCGGCAAGTCGC
>DASQGS010000076.1:0-2467 GCA_035632455.1 Thermoanaerobaculia bacterium
GATCTCCTTTGCGAGAATCGAGTTTTGCCAAGCTTCGGCGCGCTCTACCCGGGGTGCCGCTGGCTCAGGATTACACGTCGGTCGCTACTTCGAAAAAACCTGCACGCCCCCGTTCTTCTCGACCTGGTTCACCAGATAGGGCTTCGCCTCGGTCCGTCCTTTGAGGTAGATGTCCCAAAACACGAGCGAGGCGACTTTGATCCGGCTCATGATGTTCTTCTCGTGATCGGGGTCGATGCGGTCGCGCACCGGTGGCGGCGCGCCGTGGGGCAGCGGGCCGATTCCGTGGCCGCCTCCGCCGCCGTGCATCGGGTAGTCGCTTCCTGAGCGCTCCTCTCGATCTCGCGACCGATCCTCGAGATCCTCGATGAGCCCGGTGAACGACATGTGCCGCGCTCCTTGGAGCACCACGAGGTACTTGTCGCCGGCCGGACTGCGCGAGAATCCATCGCGGCGCCATTCCGGTGTCTCGTTGGGGCCCGGCCCCCGATCCAGCGTACCGGTCATGAACAGCATCGGCATGCGGATGCCGGTCCAGGAGTCGGCGCGGAGGCCGCGCTTGGCGCTGATTCCCTGGGGCGACATGGCGATCGCGGCTCGCGGGCGATCGTCCGCGACCTCGAGCGGCTGGCCGTTCGCATACGATTTCGCTCCGGCGATCATCATCGTGGTCAAGGCGCCGTAGGAATGTCCGCCCACTCCGACTCTCGTGGCGTCGATGCGTCCCTTGAGCTCGGGGAAGCGTTGCTCCAGGCCGGGCAGCGAGTCGATGATCAGCGAGATGTCTTTGGCCCGGTTGACGAAGTCGTCCGCGCTTTGCGAGTCGAGCAATTCCTCGGCGTCGCGAAGGCTTCGAAGCTTCCCGGCGTCGGCATGCGACGGTTTGATGCAGACGTAGCCGTGGCTCACCCAGTATTCGGTGAGCGCGTCGTAGCCTTTCTTCGAACCGCCGAGACCATGCGAGAAGATGATGACCGGGTACGGTCCGAATCTCTTCGGATACTCGATGGCTACGTCGAGATCCTTGTTCCGCTTCGCGTCGTGGAGCGTGGCCGATGCGATGACACCGACTTCGAGAAAGAAACCGGGCTCCGCGCTATAACCGATGCTCCTCGGTGTAGGAGGATTGTCTTGAGGCGGAACGCCCGCGAGCATGAGAGCGATCAATAGCACGAGAAGGTTCATCCGCAAACTCTACCCGTGTGGCCGGACTTTGCAAGTGGCCGAACTTGAAATGAAAAGTTCGGCCACTGCTACTCCTTCGCGTACTGCATCGCGACGACGCTGAGAAGAACGATGATGCCGCCGGCGATGGTGATCGGACGGACCGGCTCGTGGAGCAGGATCAATGCTGCGACGAAGGTGACGAGCGGTTCGAGGTAGAGAAACACGGCGGCGCGCGAGACTTCGATTCGCTCCAGGGCCCCGTACCAGAAGAGATAGCCGAGGCCGGAGCAGCAGATCCCGAGGAAGAGGACGGCCAGAGTGCCGGTGCCCGACAGATGCGGGAGCTCGCGCCAGCCGGCGCGGATCACGAAGAGCGGCGCCAGCATGAGCGTGCCGAGAACCATGCCCCCCGCCGTGGCGCGTGTCGGGCCGAGGCGGCGGATCGTGCGATGGCCGATCGTCGAGTACAAGGCCCAGTTGAATGTGCTGATCAGAATCAACAAATCGCCGCGCGTTGACGGCATCGTCAGCACGCTCGCGCCGATCTCTCCTCGGGTGACCACGAGGAGGGCACCCGTGAAGCCGCCGAGAAGACCGAGGATCTTGATCGCCCCAAAGCGCTCGCGCAACGCGATTGCGGCGAGCACCGCGGACCAGATGGGAGTCAACCCGATCAGCCACCCTGCGTGCGTCGCGGTCGTCAGCGACAAGCCGTAGGCCTGCAGAAGCTGATGGACGAAGATCCCCACGAACCCCATGAGCGCAAGCGCCGGGAGCGCATCACGCGGAGGAATCGGACTCGCGCCTCGGAGCCACACGATCGCGACCAGAAGAACGCTGCCGAGGAGAAAGCGCGTGAAGATCAGCGTCACCGGCGAGATCTCCGCCAACGCCGCCTTCGTCGCCACGAAAGAGACGCCCCAAAGTACGACCGCGAGAAGGACGCCGAGTCTTGGCGGAAAAGTCATGAGCAAAACAGTGAGCGGTGGTCAGTTGTCAGTGGTCAGCCCGTTATCATGAGTTGCGTAGACGTTGGAGTATGTGGTGAGAAAATCGTGACCGATCGGTCCGATCCGTGCGATGAATCACGTACGAAAGTAGCTCGCCGACTGCGCGGCTCACGCTGAGGGATTGACCACTGACCACTGTTTTTTCTCAGAATCCGAAGCTCACCTTCGCGGCGTAGCTGCGCCGGCGGGCCTGGGTTGCCTCGATCCCGATCTTCGGGAAGAACATCGAGAGACGGAGACCTGCCGAATAGCGCATCACGTTTCCCTTGTAGGTAAGGGTGATCTCAGGG
>DASQGS010000077.1:0-2351 GCA_035632455.1 Thermoanaerobaculia bacterium
CGATGTGAACAAGCCCGGCTCAAAGCGCGCGGCCGGATTGTGTGGCGCGTCTTCGCGCGCCACGTGGGGGCTTGAACGAGAGCGACTAGAACCATTTGGGCTCACAAGCCTCACTCCCTGCTCCGTAGCTCGTCGAAAACCTCGCTCCAGCCGATTCCCTCATCGACCATCAGCACCGAGAGGTGATAGATCAGATCCGCCATCTCGCTGACCATCCGCTCGCGGCCCTCTCCTTTCGAGGCGATGATCACTTCGGTCGATTCCTCGCCGATTTTCTTGAGGATCTTGTCGCGACCCTCGTTGAACAGGTACGCGCTGTACGAGCCCTCGGGGCGCTCGTCATAGCGCGAACGAAGGACTCGCATGAGGCGCTCCAACGGCAGCGGTGGGACATCAGCGAAACACGACTCGGCGCCGGTATGGCAGGCCGGTCCGTTCGGGATCACCGTGACGACGAGCGCGTCGTTGTCGCAATCCGGTGCGATGTGGACGACGCGTTGCGTGTGGCCGGACGTCGCGCCCTTGTGCCACAGCTCATTGCGGGAGCGGCTCCAGAACCAGGTCTCGCCGGTCTCGATGGTCTTCTGCAACGACTCCTCGTTGATGTAGGCGAGCGTCAGCACCGCGCCGGTGTTGGCGTCGCGGACGATCGCCGGAATGAGGCCGTTCGTGAATTTGAGCTCGTTCATCGCACCGGAATCCCTTCGCCTGCCAGAAAACGTTTGACCTCGCCGATCGACAGGCGCCGATCGTGGAAGAGCGAGGCTGCCAGGACCGCCCGCGCGCCTCCTGACTCGATCGCATCGCGGAAGTCCTCGATCCGCCCGGCGCCGCCGCTGGCGATGACGCCGATCTTCACCGCCGCCGAAACGGCTCGCAGCAGCGGGATATCGAAACCGGAGCTCGTTCCGTCGCGATCGACGGAAGTGAGCAGGATCTCGCCTGCCCCCAGTTCCTCCGCGCGCCGGCACCACTCCACGGCGTCGATCGAGGTTCCTTCCTTGCCGCTGCGCACCATGACCTCGCGTCCCTTCGCGTCGCACGAGAGAACGACCGCCTGCACGCCGAACTCGCGTGCGCAGTCGGCGATGAGCTGAGGGTTGCGCACGGCGGCCGTGTTGATGGCCACGCGATCGGCGCCGGCCCGGAGCATGGCCCGGAAGTCCTCAATCGATCGAACGCCGCCGCCGACCGTGAGAGGGATGAACAGCTCGTTGGCCACGCGCCGGACTGTTTCGACTGCCGTGTCGCGATTGGAATCGGTCGCCGAGATGTCCAGAATCACGACCTCATCGGCGCCTTCGGCTTCGTAACGACGGGAGCACTCGACCGGATCGCCTGCATCGCGGATGTTGGCGAAGTTGACGCCCTTCACGACCCTGCCGTCACGCACATCGAGGCAGGGGATGATGCGCTCGGGGATGGCATTCGGCGTGGCCACGCGCGCCCTGGCCTCGGCCAGGTCGATCCGCCGTTCGAGCAGCGCCTTGCCGATCACGCATGCGCCGACGTTACCGAGTCGGGCCAGGGAGACGACGTCAGCGACCGTCGACACACCACCCGAGGCGATGATCCGGAGACGAGTGCGAAGCGAGCGGTAGAGCGCGAACGACGGGCCGCGCAGCGCACCATCGTGCGAGATGTCAGTGATCAGCACCTCGGCGATGCCGAGGTCTTCGACGCGCGTCAATACCTCGTCGAGTGACGAGACTGCATCTTGCTTCCAGCCGGCGACGCGCACGACGCCGTTGCGGACGTCGACGGCGGCGATGACGCGGTTTGCCCCGATGGAGTCGATGATCTCGCGCATTACACTGGGCGAATCGGCGGCGATCGTGCCGATGACGACTTTCTCCGCGCCGGCGTCGAGCCAGGCGCGCGCGTCAGCGACGGATCGGATTCCGCCTCCGACCTGCACGTGGAGATCGCGCCGGGTCAGACGGCGGACGATGGCCGTGGCGGTCGGCGCCCCGCTGCGCGAGCCTTCGAGGTCGACGACGTGCAGGCGTGAGCCTGGCCTTACGTTGAGCGTGTCGAGCACGCTCTCCGGCTCGCCGTACGTCTTCGCGGTCGTGAAATCGCCGTGCGTGAGGCGTACGACCTCGCCACCGAGCAGGTCGAGAGAGGCGATCACATCCATGCGATGAAGTTCCTCAGCACCTGCAAGCCCGCGGTCGACGATTTCTCCGGGTGGAACTGCACGCCGAAGACGTTCCTCTGCTGAATGGCGGCGGTGAACGAGACGCCGTAGTCGGCGCGAGCGATCTCGCTGGCGACGCCCAGCGCCGCGTAGGAGTTGACGAAGTAGAAGGGGGTGCCGCTCTCGATACCTTCGAAGAGGGGAGAGCCGT
>DASQGS010000078.1:0-2254 GCA_035632455.1 Thermoanaerobaculia bacterium
CCCAGAGGTCCCATCAGTCCCATCGGTCCCAGAGGTCCCATCCAGATCCTCCTCTTCCGCTCCTCCCACCCTCACATCTTCGCCGCCGGCGCCGACATGTCGGAGATGCGGCGCTTCACGCCACTGGAGGCCGCGGAGTTCGCGCGCCTCGGGCAGGAGACCTTCGCCGAGATCGAGCGCCTTCCGATGGCCACGGTCGCGATCATCGACGGCGACTGCTTCGGCGGCGCACTCGACCTGGTCATGTCCTTCGACCTTCGCTTCGCCACACCGCGGTCGCGCTTCTCGCACCCGGGATCGAGACTCGGCATCGTGACCGGCTTCGGCGGAACGTCGCGATGGCGCAAGATCCTCGATCGCGCCGCGGCGCGCACGCTCTTCCTTGGCAATCCGGTCATGAGCGCTGCCGAGGCGAAGGAGATCGGCCTCGTCGACCGGGTGGGCGACGACTTCAGCGCCGACCTGGACCGGATTGAATCGCTCGATGCCTCGACGCTCCAGTTCGTCAAGGAGTTGACCATCCACGCCGACCGCCTCAGCCGCTCGGAGCTGCTTCTGGTTGCGGAGCGGCTCGGGCACATATACTTCGGCCAAAGCTGAGATTTGAGATTGATGATTTATGAACCGAGGTTGTTGCTTCGGTTCATCAATCATCAATCTCAGATCTCAAATCTCAAGATCATGGAATCACTCGAAACGCACATTGATCCTTCCTCCGCCGAGTTCCGCGAGAACGCGGCGGCGCTGCAGAAGCTCGTTGACGACCTCAATCACCGCCTGGCGGCCGCGCGACAGGGCGGGGGAGAGAAGTACGTGGCCCGCCATCGTGAGCAGGGCAAGCTTCCGGTGCGCGACCGGATCGCGGCACTGCTCGATCCCGACACGCCGTTCCTGGAGCTCTCGCCGCTGGCCGCGAACGGCCTGTACGACGACGGCGCTCCAGCCGCCGGGATCGTCACCGGAATCGGCCGCATCCAGCAGCGCGAATGCATGATCATCGCGAATGACGCCACGGTGAAGGGCGGCACCTATTTCCCGCTGACCGTGAAGAAGCACCTGCGCGCGCAGGAAATCGCGCTGCAGAACAACCTTCCCTGCGTCTACCTCGTTGATTCCGGCGGCGCGTTCCTGCCGCTGCAGGCCGAAGTCTTTCCCGATCGCGAGCACTTCGGCCGGATCTTCTACAACCAGGCGGTAATGTCGGCGCGCGAGATTCCGCAGATTTCCGCGGTCATGGGCTCGTGCACGGCGGGCGGCGCGTACGTTCCGGCGATGTCGGACGAGGCCGTGATCGTCAAAGGCACGGGCACGATCTTCCTCGGCGGTCCTCCTCTGGTGAAGGCGGCCACGGGGGAGGAAGTGACGGCCGAGGAGCTCGGGGGCGCCGACGTGCACACGCGCATCAGCGGCGTGGCCGACTTCCTCGCCGAGGACGACTACGACGCCATTGCCATCGTGCGGAACATCGTAGAGAACATCCGCTTCGAGAAGGACGAGCCGCGATCGCGCATCGAGCCCGAGGAGCCGCTTTACGATCCCAAGGGAATCTACGGGGTCATCCCGCACGACATCCGACGCCCCTACGACGTGCGCGAGGTGATCGCGCGGATCGTCGACGGGTCGAAATTCCAGGAATTCAAGGAGCGCTATGCGATCACGCTCGTCACCGGCTTCGCGCGGATCTTTGGGTATCGCGTCGGGATCCTGGCGAACAATGGCGTGCTCTTCTCGGAATCGGCGCTGAAAGCGACGCACTTCATCGAGCTCTGCAACCAGCGCCGGATCCCGCTGATCTTCCTCCAGAACATCACCGGATTCATGGTCGGGAAGCAGTACGAGCGCGGCGGGATCGCCAAGGACGGCGCCAAGATGGTTCACGCCGTGGCGAATTCGACGGTCCCGAAGTTCACGGTCATCATCGGCGGATCGTTCGGCGCCGGGAACTACGGCATGTGCGGCCGGGCCTACTCGCCGCGGTTCCTCTGGATGTGGCCTAACGCGCGGATCTCCGTCATGGGTGGAGAGCAGGCTGCCGGCGTCCTCACCACGGTGAAGCGCGAGCAGCTGGCGCGGGCCGGCAAGGAATTCACGCCGGAGGAAGAGCGTGAGATCGCCGATCCGGTTCTCGCGAAATACGACACCGAGGGAAGCCCGTACTACTCGACGGCGCGGCTCTGGGACGACGGCGTCATCGATCCCGCCGAGACGCGCACGTATCTCGGCCTGGCGATCTCGAGCGCCTACAACGAGAAGA
>DASQGS010000079.1:0-2098 GCA_035632455.1 Thermoanaerobaculia bacterium
ATTGCGGCTCGCAGGCCGAACGGTCGGGGTGAAACCGGTCACGACGGCCGAATACGGCGCAAGGGCGCCGCGTCCGGCCTACTCGGTGCTCGATAACGAAAGACTGCGCGCGAGCGGCGTGACGCCGATCGGCGATTGGCGCGCGCGGCTAGCGGCCCACTTACAATCGCCGCAATGAAGGTTCTAGTTACCGGTGCGGCCGGGTTCATCGGGATGCACTGTGCCGAACGGTTGCTCGCGCGGGGCGACGAGGTGCTCGGCGTCGACAACTTGAACGATTACTACGACGTGCGCCTCAAGGAAGCGCGCCTCGCGCGGCTATCGGGAAAGTTTCGATTCTTCAAGAGCGACGTAGCCGATCGCGACGCTATGGAGCGGCTCTTCACCGCCGAGCGTCCGCAACGCGTGATTCACCTCGCCGCGCAGGCGGGCGTGCGCTATTCGCTCAAGAATCCGCACGCCTACGTGCAGAGCAATATGGTCGGTTTCCTGAACATTCTCGAGGGTTGCCGTCACAACCGGGTCGAACATCTCGTCTATGCATCGAGCTCGAGTGTATATGGGAGCAATGCTCGGCTGCCTTTCTCGGTGCATGACAACGTCGACCATCCGATCTCGCTGTATGCGGCGACGAAGAAGTCGAATGAGCTGATGGCGCATGTCTACGCGCATCTGTATGGACTGCCGGTCACGGGGCTGCGCTTCTTCACGGTTTACGGTCCCTGGGGACGGCCGGACATGGCGCTTTTTCTGTTCACGCGCGCGATCCTCGAGGGGCGGCCGATCGACGTCTACAACCACGGCCGAATGCGGCGCGACTTCACATATGTGGACGACATCGTCGAAGGGGTGATCCGCGTCCTCGACCGCGTCGCAATGCCCGATCCGGCATTCGATCCGCGGCGTCCGGATCCTGCTAGGAGCGCGGCGCCCGCACGCGTGTACAACATCGGCAACCATCAGCCCGTCGAGCTCATGGCCTACATCGAGACGATCGAGAAGGCGCTCGGCAAGACGGCAGTGAAGAACTTCCTGCCGTTGCAGCCTGGCGATGTGACCGAAACGTTCGCCGACATCGACGATCTTGCGGCCGACATCGGCTTCACGCCGAGAACGTCGGTAGAAGCGGGGATTCGTCGCTTTGTAGAGTGGTATCTCTCGGTCTATCGCACCATGGCATAATCTCGCGCTTTTCTAAGGATATTCAGTACCTTGAGTCGCGCCGTGACTGTGAAGGAAGAGCTGCTTGCCAAGCTCGCGGACAAGTCCGCGGTCATCGGCATCGTCGGCCTCGGCTATGTCGGGCTACCGCTGATGCTGCGCTTCTCGGACGTCGGGTTCAGGGTCCTCGGCATCGACATCGACACGGCGAAGGTCGATGCGCTCAACGCCGGCAGGAGCTACATCGAGCACATTCGGGCGGCGTCGATCGCCGCAGCCCGAGGCAGGGGCTTCCAGGCGACCGCCGACTTCGCGCGCGCGAGAGAGGCCGACGCGCTCATCATCTGCGTGCCTACGCCGCTCAACCCCCATCGCGAGCCAGATCTGAGCTATGTCATCGGCACGGTCGAGGCGATCGTGCCGCACCTGCGGCGCGGGCATATCGTTTCGCTCGAAAGCACGACGTATCCCGGGACCACGGAGGAAGAGTTGCGGCCGCGCATGGAGGCGCGCGGCTTCAACGTGGGCGAGGACGTATTCCTGGTTTTCTCGCCCGAGCGCGAGGACCCCGGCAACCAGGAATACGACACTCGGCGCATTCCCAAGGTCTGCGGGGGGTCGACGGCAGCGTGTCTCGAGATCGGGAAAGCTCTCTATGGCGCGGCGATCGAGAAGATTGTGCCGGTGAGCTCGACGCGGGCGGCGGAGATGACGAAGCTGCTCGAGAACATCCACCGCGCGGTCAACATCGGCCTCGTCAACGAGATGAAGATCGTCGCCGATCGCATGGGCATCGATATCCACGAGGTGATCCGCGCAGCGGCGACCAAGCCCTTCGGCTTCGTGCCCTACTGGCCCGGGCCGGGCCTCGGCGGGCACTGCATCCCGATCGACCCGTTCTACCTCTCGTGGAAGGCGCGGGAGTTCGGCGTGCATA
>DASQGS010000080.1:0-2918 GCA_035632455.1 Thermoanaerobaculia bacterium
CATCGCCGGCGAATTCGGCGGCCACTGCAATCTTCGTTTCGACGACACGAACCCGACGAAGGAAGAATCGGAGTACGCGGAGGCGATCAAGCGCGACGTCTCCTGGCTCGGCTTCAGCTGGGGTGACCACCTCTACCACGCCTCCGATTACTTCGATCAGCTGTACGAGTGGTCCGAGGACCTGATCCGCGACGGCAAGGCCTACGTCGACAGCCTCACCGCGGAGGAGATCCGCGATCATCGCGGCTCGCTGACGGAGCCGGGGCGCGAATCTCCGTATCGGGGCCGATCGGCGGACGAGAACCTCGATCTGTTCCGGCGCATGAAGGCCGGCGAGTTTCCCGACGGTGCCCACGTGCTGCGCGCGAAAATCGACATGGCCTCGCCGAACATCAACATGCGCGACCCGGTGCTTTACCGGATCCGGCACGAGGAGCATCACCGCACCGGCGGCAAGTGGGACATCTACCCGATGTACGACTACGCGCATCCGCTGTCGGATGCGATCGAGCACATCACGCACTCGATCTGCACGCTGGAGTTCGAGGCCCACCGGCCGCTTTACGACTGGCTCATCGAGAACGTGCGTGTTCCGGCCACGCCTCATCAGTACGAGTTCGCGCGGCTGAACCTCAATTACACGGTGATGTCGAAGCGGAAGCTGCTGCGGCTCGTCGACGACAAGTACGTGAGCGGCTGGGACGACCCGCGCATGCCGACGATCGCCGGGCTGCGGCGGCGGGGCTTCACGCCCGCGGCCATCCGCAATTTCGCCGAGCGCGTGGGCGTGGCCAAGCGCGAGAACGTCATCGACGTCGGCCTGCTCGAGTTCTGCGTGCGCGAGGATCTCAATCGCACCGCACCGCGAGTCATGGGCGTGCTCCGGCCGCTGCGCGTGGTGATCGAGAACTATCCGGAAGGAAGATCGGAAGAGTTCGAGACGCCGAACAATCCCGAAGATCCTTCTGCCGGCACGCGCAAGGTGCCGTTCTCACGCGTCCTCTACATCGAGCGCGACGATTTCATGGAGGAGCCGCTGAAGAAGTTTTTCCGTCTCGCGCCGGGACGCGAAGTGCGCCTGCGGTCCGCGTACTTCATCACCTGCACCGGCGTCGTGAAGAACGATGCCGGAGAGGTGGTCGAGCTGCGCGCCACCTACGACGCGGCGACGCGCGGCGGCGATGCGCCCGACGGCCGCCGCCCGAAAGCGACGCTTCACTGGGTCTCCGCAGAGCACGCCGTCGACTGTGAGGTGCGACTCTACGACCGCCTCTTCAACGTCGAAGATCCTGAGGAAGGCGGCGACTTCCTTGCCCACCTCAATCCGAAGTCGCTCGAGGTGATCCCAGCGGCGAAGCTCGAGCCAGGCGTTGCTGGCGCCCCTGTCCTTTCGCGCTATCAGTTCGAGCGCCTCGGCTACTTCGCGGTCGATCCTGACTCGACGCCGGAGAAGCTCGCGTTCAACCGGACCGTGACGCTGAAGGACACGTGGGCGAAGGTGCGGGAAGCGTAGCAAGCAGGGAGCGAGCCGCCGCCGCTCCTTGAGCAGACGGCGCAGCCGCTCAGTTCACCCTCTCCCACCGGGAGAGGGCGATCTCGCGAAACGCCTGACGGTGCGCTGTAGCGGGTGAGGGGCGTGCAAGTGGCGCGATGCCCACTTTGGGCAAACCGGGCGTGTGCCGTTTGCGCGCCCCTCACCCGAGCAGCGCGACTGGCGGTTGTAGCGCATCTCGCCTCTCCCGGTGGGAGAGGAGGACAGCGCGGCGACTTCGTGCAAAAGGAAAAAGGCCGGCAAATGCCGGCCTTTTCGCGTCGATCGACGGCCGATCACACTTCCACCGGTTCATCGTGGCGGACCTCGATCTCGGGAGCACGCGCTGGCTCGACCTTTTCCTTCACCGGCTCGACCAGCTCGTCGAGCATCTTCCGCGGCTCTTCCGCGATCTCGCCCTCGGCGCGTGCCTTGACGCCGTGGAGCCACTTGCGCTCCATGATGAACTGGCCCGGGTCGAGGAGCGCCACCCAGAAGGCGCCGCGCATGTTCGGGGCGATGCGGGCTCGGACGCGCGAGATCAGGCGCGTGACGTTGTCGCCGGCCGCGACCAGCTCGATCGTCCAGGTCGCGTCACCGCTCGGCACGCCGGCCGGCGGGCCGCGCACGAGGAAGCGGTTCGGGACCAGCGCCTTGACGACGAGGTTGCCGTCGCGGTCGAGCGGATCGCCGGGCTTGAGCTGCTGGAAGTCCTGGAGGATCGCCGTGGCGTTCTCGGTCCGCATGCCGAGGAGGCGCTCGATCCAGGAGTAGGTATAGAAGCCGCCGCGGGGCAGCTCGCCCATCTGTACGAGCCACGGCCAGATCTTTTCGGCGGGCGCGTTGATCGTCACTGCACGGTTGGTCAGGTAATTGGGGTTCTCGATGAGCTCGTCGAGGGGCATCTTTCGGTCGCGTTCATCGCGGGTCGTGCCCCATGAGACGTGCCACGGGCGGAAGAGGAAGTGGTAGGCGGCGCCGGCTGCCGCGGCGGCAGCGGCTCCGATGACGACTTTCAGTCCTTTGTTCATCCGACACCTCCGGCTCTGCTGTTTATGGCGGCGGGTCATGCGGAACCGTGGCGGATCGCACGGGTGTGTGTTCGGATCAGACCGCCGACCGCCGACCGCCCATCGGCGATGCTCAAAAAACGGCTATTAATTTTCATGCTAAGATTTCACCGCCTAATTCCGTGAGGTGTTTCGAAGACGATGGCGGTGTGCTGGCGTTGTCCGAGTTGCGGCGAGATCAGTTGCGAAGTCGATGTGAACGCCGCGGGGCAGCCTCTCTCCTGCGACCGGTGCGAACGGCTGGCCCTTCCCGCCGAGACCCTCTGTCCCGTCTGCGAAACGCCGAACCCGTGGTGGCGGCGCGACTCGCTCCACTT
>DASQGS010000081.1:0-4232 GCA_035632455.1 Thermoanaerobaculia bacterium
CCCCCCACCCCCGGCTATTCACCGGCACGCCTCCGGCGTGGCCTTTCACGCCCAAGAATCTGCGCGCGCCACGCAGAGACTGACGGTGAAACCAGCGAGATCACAAGACAATCAGCGCAGATGTCTCCGTGTTCTCCGTGCCCTCTGTGGTGAATGCACGCATGCAATCGGAGGGATCAAAGGCGCGAAAGACCGTCCGTCCCAAACGAACGGACGGTCTCGCGAAACGAATCACCCTCGATGCGGCGGCGCCGGCACGAGCTCCGCGTCGGGCACCTGGTTGTGGATCGGCTTGATCGTCCGCAGGAACGCGTAGATCGAGCCGAGGTCGTCGTCCGAGAAGTTCCGGAAGTTCTGCCACGGCATCGGTGGCAGGATCGGCCGCGCCACGCCCCAGTGACGTCCGGTGCGGATCGTCTTCACGAACATCTCTTCGTTCCAGATCCCGAGGCCGGTGATCTTGTCGGGCGTGAGGTTCGCGGCGTAGCTGATGCCCCACGGCCCGGCGAATGCGGTGTTCGTCGCAGCGCCGGCCCACAGCCACGGTCCCGCTCCCAGTTTCGGCGCGGCTCCGACCTTCATCTGCTCCGGATGTCCGGAGAGGAATCGCGTCAGGTCGGGCTCCGGTCCCTTCGGCGTCATCTTCAGGGGCGTGTGGCAGTCGTTGCAGCCGATGGCCGTCACGAGATAGCGGCCGCGCTCGATGCGCTGCTGCTGTGTCATCGCCGGCGCAGCCGGTTTCGTGGCGATGACCGTCGTGCCTCCGACCGCGCCCAGCGTGGTCACGGTTGCGATGGTGAGAAGAATGCGTTTCATGTCGTGCTCCTTTTTTCGAGTCAGGCAGCCCGGTTCGAGGCGAGGCCCCGCTCCAGGGCGGCGTAGTCTTCGGGTGAGAGGACCTGCGCGGCGAGCAGCATCCCGAAGGCGAACTTCTGTGCGCCGGCGTCCTGCAGGTTGTTGAGCATCTGCAGCCGATCCGCGTGGTTGAGGGCCGCCATCATGACCGGCCCGAACTGCTGCAGTTTTTCCGGCGGAATCGATGCCGCGATGCGCCGGTCGAGGTCGAAGAGCGCTTCATCGTCGAGCGCCGACTGCATCGCCGTCATCGCCAGCTCTTCCTCGTCCGCCATGTGGGCGAGCGATTCGCCGGCGAAGCGCGAGAGGCGGACGACGATGGCGTGGCCGGCCCCGATCGCGTCCGCCGCGTTGCTGTCGAACGACTCGATCTCCGCCAGGAGCGCCGGCAGGATCTGCTCCTGTTCGTCGTGGCCGCTGCCGATGATGGCCGCCACTCGCGGCGCGAAACGCTCGAGCAGCGGCGCGATGAACGCGTTCTCGACGGCCGCGTGCGACTCCAGGATTTCGAAGACGGCGCGTGCGCTGGCGCCGAACGCCGACACCGCGGCGCGATCGTTCCAGTCGACGCGACCCGACTTCAGCGTCAGGTCGAGCAGCATCGAGCGGATTCCCTTGTGGACGGGCTTGTACAGGTTTGGTCTGTTGTTCATCTCTGTCCTCCGTTTGCCGTGTGATCTACGGGCAATGTAGGAGGACAGTTCGCGCGCGGTTGCTAAGACTTCCCTAGAGGATTCGAAAAAGATTCTTCGCTTCGGTGAACGACCGGACAACGCTCGGCATTCGCTTCGTAAACGAATCCTAAAGAGGCCTCTATAATCGCGAGTAAACATTCAGAGGGCAGGGGGCGGAGCGCGGCGCGCTCGATCTGCGCCCCGCGCATTGCGCTCTGCGCTCTGCGCCCTTCGAACCATGAGCACTGATCGAGTCCGCGACCTCGCACTCCGCGATGGGATGTCCGTCCTGGTCGGCACGGTGGACCGCGCCGGCGTGCCGGCGTGCTGCCGCGCGGTCGCGCTCCAAAGTGATGACGATCTCGCCACGCTCACGGTCTACGTGCCGGTGGCAACCAGCCGCGATGTCATCGCCAACGTGGCGTCGACGAAGCGCGTAGCTGTCAGCACCTCGCACCCGATCGAGAACGTCTCCTTCCAGATGAAGGGAAGCGTTCGCGAGGTCCGCCTGGCACGCGACGACGAGGCATCCTTCATCGAGTATCGCCTCGGCAAGTTTGCCGAGGTTCTCGCGGAGATCGGGCTGCCACGCCGCATCACGCGTTCCGTCAACCACTCGCCGGCATTCGCGATCGAGGTCGCCGTCGAGCAGATCTTCGACCAGACTCCGGGGCCGAAGGCGGGAGTGGCGATCCAGTGAGCACCCGCCTCGCCGACATCTCGCGATGCTTCCAGGGCGTCATCCCGTCGATGGTCGCGACGAGCGACCGCAATGGCACGCCGAACGTGACCTACGTCAGCCAGGTGTACGTCGTCGACGAGGGGCACGTGGCGCTCTCCTGCCAGTTCTTCAACAAGACGCGGCGGAACCTCGACGAGAACCCGCGCGTCTGTGCGGAGGTCTACGACCCGGTCACGTTCCAGGCGTATCGGCTTCATCTCCGTTTTCTGCGGTCGGAGAAGACGGGACCGCTTTTCGAGACCATGGCCGTTCGGATCGAGGCCATCGCCTCGGTGACCGGCATGAAGGGCATCTTCAAGCTGATCGCCGCCGATGTTTTCGAAGTGCTGAGGATCGAGCCGGTCGAGGGCTTTCTCGACACGCCGCCGGCCGATGCGTGTGACAGCGTTTCTGTCGACGGGCTGCGCAGCGAGATCCGCGGGCTGCAGTACGTGTCGGAGAAGATCAACCGTGCCGCGGATCTCGAATCGTTGCTCGATGGAGTGCTCGATGCGCTCGACACGTACTTCGGCTTCTCGCAGACCATGGTGCTGCTGTACGACGAGTGCACGAAACGGCTGACGACGATCGCCAGCCGCGGATACGGCGAGAGCGGTGTCGGTGCGGAGGTCGCCACGGGCGAAGGGCTCATCGGGACGGTCGCATGCGAACGGCGGCTGCTGCGGATCAGCAGGCTCGAAGCGGAGTTGCGCTACGGTCGCGCCATCCGCCGCGAGGCGGGCGGGATGGCGCCGGAAGTGCCGCTGCCGGGACTTCCCGACGCGCAGAGCGCGCTGGTGATCCCGTTGTCGATCGGCGATCGGCTCATTGGGGTGCTCGCCGCCGAGGATCGCGATCCGCTGCGTTTCGGCGAGTGGCACGAGGCCTACTTGGAGGTGGTCGGGAACCAGATTGCTCTGGGGATCGATCGGATGGCGGACGATGATTCTTCGACCGCCGACCGCCGACCGCCGACGGCCGACTCGACGAGGGACGTTGCGCCGGCGGTCGAGTCGGCGGTCGAGTCGGCGGTCGACCGCGACACGCGCAAGCGCACCTTCACGTTCTATCGCAACGACGATTGCGTCTTCGTCGACGGCGACTACCTGATCCGCAACGTGCCGGGGCGAATCCTCTGGAAGCTCCTCAACGAGTGGCGGAGCGGCGGGCGAACGGAGTTCACGAATCGCGAGCTGCGCCTCGACACGAACCTCGGTCTTCCGCCGGTGAAGGACAACCTCGAGAGCCGCCTGATCCTGCTGCGCCGCCGCCTCGACGAGAAATGCCCCGACGTCCGGCTCGAGCCAGTCGCCCGCGGCCGATTCGCGCTGAGGCTGGGGAGCGCGGTGGAGCTGGTGGAAAGGTAACGAGAGGACCCGGAGGCAATGCAGGCCTACAAACCCCAGGGCTGAAACGCCAACGGGCTTGACTCACTGAGCGCCGCAGAATGAATGCAACGCAACCCTCGAAGCGGAGTCCAGCGCTGGTCCCCTCGCCCCGCCGACTTCACTTCGTCTGGATCGTCTGGTCTGCGAGCGGGGCAAGGGGACCAGCCGCTGCCCTCGTTCTGAGCTCGACGTCGGTTGCTTCATCGAATCGGCTCATTCATCGTCGACTTCTACTGTCCCGAGGTTCGGCTGGCGGTCGAACTCGACGGCGGCGAGCATTCCATTGAGACATGTGCGATGCGCGACTCTCAGCGCGATCAGACCCTCAGGCGATTCCGCGTTCATGTTCTGCGATTTCGAAACGAGGAGGTGTTTGGCGGCATCGCGCAGGTCGTGCAGTGCATCGAGGATGTGTGTTTGTTTCTTTGAGTCTTCGCGTTCCCCACTCCCCTGCATCCCATACGCGCTAACTTAACGGGCCGGTCGGCAGAATCGCGCGCCTGGCGACGGTCCCCTCGCCCCGCCTGCGCACGCGAAGGAGCTGACGAAATCGAAATCAGCGGGGCGAGGGGATGAAGGGGAGTGGGGCACGGA
>DASQGS010000082.1:0-4409 GCA_035632455.1 Thermoanaerobaculia bacterium
GTCCGAATCATAGCGCCCGGTAGCGCTGGGCCGCGGAGCACGGTCAGGAGCCAATAATGAATCAAACGAATCCCCTTCCCCGATCCGCCTCCCTTCCCAGCCGCGCCGGCTACTACGGCACGTTCGGCGGCAAGTACGTTCCCGAGACGCTCATGGGACCGCTCGACGAATTCGAGGCCGCGTTCCGCAAGCTGCGGCGCGAGGCGTCGTTTCGCGGCGAGCTCGACACGATGCTCGCCGAGTTCGTCGGCCGTCCGAGCCCGCTCACCGAAGCGCGGCGATTCGGCGAGCTCTGCGGCGGCCTGCGCCTTTATCTCAAGCGCGAAGATCTGAACCACACCGGCGCGCACAAGATCAACAACGCCCTCGGGCAGGCGCTCATCGCCAAGCGCATGGGCAAGCAGCGCATCATCGCCGAGACCGGCGCCGGCCAGCACGGCGTCGCCACCGCCACCGCATGCGCGCTCCTCGGCCTGCAATGCGTGGTTTACATGGGCGAGGTCGACATGGCCCGCCAGGAGCTCAACGTCTTCCGCATGCGCCTCCTCGGCGCGGAGGTCGTTCCCGTCTCCAGCGGCAGCCGCACGCTCAAAGACGCCATCAACGAAGCCATTCGCGATTGGGTAACCAACGTCCGCACGACGCACTACATCATCGGCTCCGTCCTCGGTCCGCATCCTTATCCGATGGTCGTTCGCGACTTTCAATCCGTGATCGGCCGCGAGGCCCTCGCGCAACTTCGCAAGAAGGTCAACACATTGCCGAACGTGGCCCTGGCCTGCGTCGGCGGCGGATCCAACGCCATCGGCCTCTTCTACGAAATGCTCAAGCAGGACTCCATCCGCATGATCGGCATCGAAGCCGGCGGGCGCGGTCCGGCCCTCGGCCAACATGCCGCGCGATTCAGCGGCGGTGCCCTCGGCGTGCTCCACGGCACGCGCTCCATGATCCTGCAGGACGAGTTCGGCCAGATCGCCGCGACACACTCCATCTCCGCCGGTCTCGACTATCCGTCGATCGGCCCGGAGCACGCCTACCTGCAGGAGATCGGGCGCATCGAGTACCACGATTGCAGCGATGAGATCGCCCTCGAGGCCTTCCACAAACTCAGCGAGACCGAGGGCATCATCCCCGCGCTCGAATCCTCGCACGCCCTCGGATGGCTGATGCATCACGACGGCGCGATTCCCTCGGGCTCCATCGTCGTCGTCAATCTCTCCGGCCGCGGCGACAAAGACGTTCCGCAGATCGCGGCGATGGAAGGGGAGAAGGCCTCGTGAATCGAATCAAACGACTCTTCCGCCAACTGCGCGACCAGCACCGCTGCGGCATCATCGCCTACGTTACCTGCGGCGATCCCGATCGCGAGACGACCGTTGGGATCATCGAGGAGCTGATCGCAGCGGGCGCCAGCGCCATCGAGCTCGGCATTCCTTTCTCTGATCCGATTGCCGACGGTCCTGTGATTCAGGCCGCGGCGCAGCGCGCGCTTACGGGAGGAACAACCACCGACGACGTCTTCGCGATCGCCCGCGCCATTCGCGCGAAGAGCGACGTGCCGCTCATCGCGTTTTCGTATCTCAATCCCGTGATGCGATACGGTGCGGAGCGATTCGCACTCGCCGCCGCAGACGCCGGGATCGACGCCACGCTCATCACCGACCTCCCGCCCGAGGCCGCGGCGGATCTGCGAGGAACGCTGCGAAAGCACGGACTCGGCATGATCTTCCTTCTCTCGCCGACATCGAGCGACAAGCGCATCGCCGCCATCGACCGCGCCAGCGACGGCTTCGTCTACTACGTCTCGACGACCGGCGTCACCGGCGCACGACGCGAGCTCGATCCCGCGCTGCTCGATCGCCTCGGCGAGATTCGCGCGAGGCTCAAGAACCCGATCGCCGTCGGCTTCGGCATCTCGCGCCACGAGCACTACGAGCTCCTGCGCGACCGCTGCGACGCCATCGTCATCGGCAGCGCGATCGTCCGCGCCATCGCCGAGGGCGATCGCGAAGGCGCGGCGGCACGCGCGGGCGCGGTCGTGCGGGCGGTCGCGGGCGCGTAGCGCCGGAGCGCTGCGGTAGCAGGTATCATCGCGTTCACTGGAGGATCGTCATGCTTGTTCGGAATCGCTTTGCGACCGCAATCGCGCTCGCGCTGTTGGCCTCGTCGCTATTCGCCGGAGATGCTCACAATGTCGCGACGTTCTCGATTGTGGCGCGCGATCCGGCGGCTGGCGAGATTGGCGTGGCCGTCGCGTCGCGGTTCTTCAGTGTCGGGAGTGTCGTTCCGTGGGCGAAGGGCGACGTCGGGGCGGTTGCGACGCAGGCCGGCGCGAACGTCTCATTCGGTCCGCGCGGGCTGGAGCTCATGGAGCGCGGCGCGAGCGCCGAGGAAGTGGTCGCGATCCTGCTGCACAACGATCCCGAGGCGAAGAAGCGGCAGATCGGCGTCGTCGCGGCGGACGGCTCGTCGGCGTCGTACACCGGCCCGGAGTGCCAGACGTGGGCCGGCGGCCGGCACGGACCGAACTACGCGGTGCAGGGAAACATCCTCGCAGGCGAGGCGGTCGTGGTCGCGCTCGAGAAGGCGTTTCTGGAAACGAAGGGAACGCTGGCCGACCGCATGTACGCAGCGTTGCTCGCGGGCGACGCGCAAGGCGGCGACTCGCGCGGACGGCAGTCGGCGGTCTTGATCGTGGTCAAGCCGGGCGCGGGATTCCAGGCCACGTCGGATCGGGCCATCGACATCCGCGTCGATGATTCGAAGGATCCGTTCGGCGAGCTCGGCCGGCTGCTGAAAATCGCGCAGATGAACTACTCGTGGAACGCCGGCTGGACGCTGTTCACCCAGAAGAAGTTCGCCGAGGCGCTCGTGGCGCAGGAGCGTGCGGCCGGGCTCGCGCCCGAGAATCCGGAGCTCCTCTACGACCTCGGCGTGATCCGCCTCGCGGCCGGAAAGCGCGACGCAGCTCTCGAGGCGCTGGAGAAGGCGCTGCGGCTGAACCCGAAGCTCATCAAGCAGGCCACAAACGATCACGATCTCGACGCTCTCCGAGGAGATGCGCGCTTTGCAAAACTGATCGCGGCGCCGAAGTGAAGGCGGGTTACGTGGAAGGCTCGGCGGACGCCTCGTAGAGCGCGCGGACGTCGAGCCTGGCGTCGACCACCAGATCCGCGATCTCACCTTCGCGAACGATGGCTTCTCGCCACACGCCGTCTTCTCCTCGAGTCCAGACCTCCACGGAGCGTTCGCGGTGCGACACCAGGACGTACTGCCGCAGCGACCGGAGAGTCTTGTAGTGCTCGAACTTATCGCCGGCGGCGTACTCCTCGGTGCTGCGGCTGAGGACTTCGATAATGAGCGTTGGGTTCGTGACTGCCCGCGGATCGACTTCGTCGCGCTCGGCCGGTCCACAAATCACCGTGACATCCGGGTAGGTCGCAAGACCTGAAGGCGTACGCACGCGCAAGTTGGAATCGTAGGCGCGGTACCCGCGGCGGCGGAGCTGGGCGAAGAGCAGACCGATGGCGGCGGCCGCGAGTGCGGCGTGCTCCGGCGTTCCACCGGCCATCGCATAGATTTGGCCGCCGAGAAACTCGTGCTTGACATTACTCGACGCCTCCAGCCCGAGGTACTCGGCGTACGTGTAATTGATCTTGTGGAGGGGTGTGGGCATCTCAACTGACTATTCTTGAGCGCCGCTTCCGATCATGTGCGCCTCGGGACGACGAGCAGCAGCAGGCCGGCAGCAATGGCGACGATGCCGGCCCAGAGCGGGATGTTGACAGTTCGCTTTTCCTTGACCGAAAAGTCGAGCGGGCCGAGCTTTGCCTCGTGCGTTGCGCTCGTGTACGTGAACTTCCCGTACACGAGTCCGGCGATGCCAGCCACGATCAGTACGATGGCGACAATCTTGAGGCCGCTCATGGCTACAACCCTCGCCCGGAGCGACGGCCGTTGAAGAGGCGCACCGCGAAGAGAAGGACCACCGCGCCGAGGAACGCGACGACCAGGCTCCCAATGAGACCGCCGCCCAAGCCGACGCCGGCCATGCTGAAGAGATATCCCCCGATGATTGCGCCGAGGACGCCGACGATGATGTCACCGAGAAGACCGAAGCCTCGGCCTTTCATGACCAGGCCGGCCAGCCAGCCCGCGATCGCGCCGATTATCAGGAACCAGAGTAATCCCATGGAGTCCTTCTTTCTCGAAGCTCAAACGGCGGATTAACGTGAGCGAGGCATTATAGCCTATCGTTGACGCTAGGAATCGCGACCTCCCGCCTCGGGCGCGACGTCGCCCGAGAACCGCCGGTCAACGGCGCCCACGCCTCACTCGCTTCGTCGATCCGGCGCCCGCCGGGCGGCATTCCTGCCGTGCGCCGGTGCTTCCCGGCGGGTCGCGCCTCG
>DASQGS010000083.1:0-2406 GCA_035632455.1 Thermoanaerobaculia bacterium
CCCGCCCAAGGCCGGCTGGAAGGCGGCCCTACACGACGGTCGCCAAGAACCCAGGCCATCAACGAGCAGGAGCCGGCCTTGCCTTGTACTGCTTCAGGATCTGCTCCTCCAGGCGCTTCACTCGCTCCTGGTCCTGACGCACGCGAATCTGTCGCGCAACTTCGCCGAGGAAGGGCATGACGATCACGACAGCGAAGGCGATGACGAGTGTCCAGCGCCGGCGGCGGACACGCTGGAAGAATGCGGCGCCCGCGGCCAGCAACGCGATCGGAATGTCGACCACGAACGTAAACAGCATCCCCAGACCGGACCACTCGCCGCTGCCGGAGCCATGGAGTACGTCGTAGATGTTCGCGATCCCAAGCAACACTCCGCCGGCTGCAGCAATGAGCAGAAACACGAAGAGGAATAGCTCGACGGTGTCGCGAGTCGAGTCGTTCATGGGAGTGCAGTTATAGTACCGCCTGCGCCAATCCGTCGCGGATCGGCGGAAGAGCCCGTCAAAGGAGTCTCGCATGACGATCACGGAGACCGCCGCAGCCATGACCGCGGAAGAGATGGTCGAGCTGACGAAGCGGCACTCGATCTTCTCCTGGTCCGCCCAGGCCAGCGTGATGCCCATTCCGATGGTGCGCGGCGAAGGCATCTATTTCTGGGATGCCAACGGTAAACGCTACCTCGACATGAACTCCCAACTCATGTGCGTCAACATCGGCCACGGCGATAAGCGTGTCATCGACGCCATCAAGCGCCAGGCGGATGAACTGGTCTACGCCGGTCCTGGCATGGCCAGTCCTGTGCGCGCACGGCTCGGCCGGATGCTCGCGGGCCTCACGCCCGGCGACCTCAATCGCTTTTTCTTCACCCTCGGAGGCGCCGAGGCCAACGAGAACGCCATCCGCATCGCCCGCATGGTCAGCGGGCGGCAGAAAATCATGGCCCGCTATCGTTCGTATCATGGCGCCACCGCCGGATCGATCTCGCTGACCGGAGACCCGCGTCGCTGGGCCAACGAGCCCGGAATCCCCGGCGTCGTCCGCTTCTTCGATCCCTATAAGTACCGCAGTCATCTCTATCGCGAGGGCGACAGTGACGAGACGTTCACCAGACGATGCCTGGACGAGATCGAAGAGATCCTGGCCTACGAAGGGCCGCAGACCATCGCCGCGATCTTCATCGAGACGGTGACCGGTACGAATGGCCTGATCGTCCCACCCGATGGCTACCTCCAGGGTCTTCGCGCCATCTGCGACCGCTACGGGATTCTGCTGGTCTGCGACGAAGTGATGTGCGGTCTGGGCCGGACAGGACGCTGGTTTGCCGTCGATCACTGGAACGTCGTGCCGGACATGATCACGATGGCCAAGGGGCTGACCTCGGCGTATCTGCCGCTCGGCGCCGTCGCGGTCAGCGATCGGATCGCGGGCTACTTCGACACTCACGTCTTCTACGGCGGGCTCACCTACAACGCGCACCCGATGAGCCTTGCCGCTGCCGAGGCCTGCCTCCACGTGATGATGGAGGACGACACGATGGGCCATACCCAGCGTATGGGCCGCGTGCTCTCCGAGCTTCATGCCCAAATGAAGGAAAAGCATCCCTCGGTGGGGGATGTCCGCTCCATCGGACTCTTCGGCGTGATCGAGCTCGTGCGCAACCGCAAGACCAAAGAGCCGATGGCGCCGTTCAACGGCACCAGCCCCGAGATGCAACGCCTCGGTGCGTACCTGCGCGACCAGGGGATGTACACCTTCATCAATTGGAACAACCTCTTCACCAATCCACCGCTCTGCATCACCGAGGAGCAACTCCGCGAAGCGTTCACGATCATCGATCGTGCGCTGGATGCCGCGGATGCGGCAGTAACGGGGTAAGGGTCGAGGGCCGAGGGCTCAGTTGCATCAAATGTGTAAATCGGCCCTACACTGTCGCGCCGCCGCAGGAGCTGCCGGCTCCGGCAGTGCAGCCGAAGCAGTGTCTTCGGGTCACGATGCGCCGGCTCTGCCAGACCGCGGGATCGAACGCCTCGATTCGCATCGAGGTGTCGTTCGGAAGGGCGTCGAGATCGAGCATCTGATTGAAATCACAGTCGAAGAGGCGTCCATCCCACGACACGGAGATCGTGTTGCGGCACATCAGTCCTCCGATCGCCGCCGGATTGAATGAACCGGCCAGCCGCTCCATGTAGCCCGCGAGGTTGTCCGACTCGATGAGCCACTCGAGGAAACGCGAGATGGGCATGTTGTTGAGGGCGAAGAGCCGGTCGAAGGTGATCCCCCAGTCGCGCTCGAGCGCGTCTTTCCATTCCTTCTGGGCGCCGGCCTGATTCGGCGCCAGAAACGCGCCGGCGGGGTTGCTCATCAGCGTCAGGGTCCGGTGCGGATCGCCTTTTCCATAGCCGGCATC
>DASQGS010000084.1:0-12112 GCA_035632455.1 Thermoanaerobaculia bacterium
GGCAACGGTGACGGCTGTCTATGGTTGCGGTAGAAGTCGAAGTCAAAAGCCGGCGACGGCGACGGATGCTTACGTGACACCGATAAGGAACGGCGGCGTTTCGACGGTAGAGTCAAAGTCAAGAACCGGCGACGGCGACGACGACGCCAACGGCAACGCCAACGAAAGACGGAGCGCAATACGGAGTTCACCCACCCACGCCCGAGCTGCGGGCGCACAGCCTGGTCAGCCCCCTACCTCAGCGCATCTGCCTCGATCAGGCACTGCTTCAGCCTCGTGCAGCGCTCCCCCACCCTCCCAGTCCGCACCGCGATGTCGATCGACGCCGTGTCGCCGACCACGACCACGAGCTTCCGGCCGCGGGTGACGGCGGTATAGAGAAGGTTGCGCTGCAGCATGACGCGATGCTGCGGCATGAGAGCAATGATCACGGCCGGGTACTCCGAGCCCTGCGATTTGTGGATGGTCGTGGCGTAGGCCAGGACGAGTTGATCGAGCTCGTCGAAGTGATACTCGACGATCATCTCGCCGCCGTAGTCGACGGTCATCTTCTCCTCTTCCGTATTGATGGCCGCGACGACGCCGACGTCGCCGTTGAAGACGCCCTTCTCGTAGTTGTTCTCGATCTGCATGACCTTGTCGCCGCGGGCGAAGACGACGTCGTTCGGCCGCTCGATCCGCACCTTCTGCTTGTCCGACGGATTCAGCGCGCGCTGCAGCTCGGCGTTGAGGACGTTCACGCCGACCCCGCCGGTGCGCATCGGCGAGAGCACCTGCACGTCGCGAAGGGGATGGAATCCGAAGCGTCTGGGGATGCGATCGGTGACCAGCTCGACGATGCGGTTGACCGCGGCCTCGGCACTGTCGGCGCGGAAGCGGAACATGTCGCTCCCCTCCTCCGCGGCACGAAATCGCGGCCGCTCGCCGCGGTTGATGCGGTGGGCGTTGAGCACGATGTCGCTTCCCTCGGCCTGGCGGTGGATGTGCGTCAGGCGCACAACCGGCACGCGCTCCGAGGCGATGATGTCGTGGAGCACTTGCCCGGGCCCGACCGACGGCAACTGGTCGGCGTCGCCGACGAGCACCACTCCGGCCTTCTCCGGAAGCGCGCGCAACAAGGCATCGAGCAGCGGGACGTCGACCATCGACGTCTCGTCGACAACGAGCAGGTCGCACTCGAGGCGATTGACTTCATTTCGCTGAAAGCCGCCGGCCTCGGGACTCATCTCGAGCAGGCGATGGATGGTCATGGCATGGCGCCCCGTGCTCTCGCTCAATCGCTTCGCGGCACGGCCGGTCGGCGCGGCCAGGCGGACCTTGATCTCCGGCTTCTGCAGCACGTCGAGGATGGCGTTGACCAGCGTGGTCTTGCCGACGCCGGGACCGCCGGTGATCACGGTGAGCTTCGAGCGAAACACGGTGCGGAGAGCCTCGCGCTGCTGCGGATCGAGTGTGATCCCGCCGTCGCGTTCGGCGCGGAAGATGGCTTTGTCCTCATTGCGCACGTACCACGGCGGTTCTTCGCGGGCGAGCGCCGCGAGCGTCAGTCCGATGCGCGTCTCGGCGCGATGAAGGTGGGGCAGAAAAAGCGTGGGCTTGCCGGCGATGGTCTCGGCGATGAAAGCGCCGCCGGCGACACCCTCCGCCGCCGCCTGTTCGAGAAGCGGCCGCTCGATGCCGAGCAGCGACGCCGCCTCGGCCACGGCCTTCTCGAGCGGCAACCCGCAATGGCCGCCGGCGCGCGCTTCCTCGATCACATAGCGCATCCCCGCCGCGGCGCGGAAGGGCGACTTCGGATCGCACCCGAGGCTGCGGGCAATCGCGTCGGCCGTGCGAAAGCCGATGCCGCGGACGTCTTCCGCCAAGCGGTAGGGATTGTCGCGGATCATGGCGACCGCACCCTCGCCGTACTGCTTGTGAATGCGGAACGCGCGCGCACCGCCGATTCCGTGGCCCGCGAGAAAAACCATCAGGTCGCGCACGCCGCGCTGCTCGTTCCAACTCGACTTGATCTTCCCGAGCTTGGCCTTGCCGATCCCCTGCACCTCGCGCAGCCGCTCCGGCTCCTCGTCGATCACGCGAAAGAGTCCGTCTCCGAAATGATCGAGGAGACGCTTCGCCAGACTGGAACCGATTCCCTTGACGTGTCCGGCCGCGAGGTATCGCTGGATGCCGTCGCGGCTCGTCGGCACCACGACAGTCAGCGATTCGGCGAGAAACTGCCGCCCCCAGCGCTTGTCATTGCGCCACGAGCCGACGGCCACGATCGGCTCGTCCTGCTCGATCGCCGGGAAGACCCCGACGACCGTGACCTCGGCGCCACCGCCTTCGAGACGCACCACGAGCACAGTCCAGCCCGTCTCCGGCTTGTGATAGCGGATTTTCTCCACCGTGCCGGTAATACGCTCGGACATTGAGGAGATGTTACGGGATTTGGCGCGGTGGCGCGTGAATCCCAGCCCAACGTAGGGGCTGACCAGGCTGTGCGCCCGCAACTTACAGCGTGGCTCAGGGTGGCAGGTTCTATTGCCACCCCGCACGAGCTGCGGGCGCACAGCCGTGCGCCCCTACGTCGCGTGACCATCGTCACGACGGCGGGTGCACATCGCGACCGAGCGCTTGGACGCGCTCGAATAGGATCAATCCACTTCGCGGCCTGCAACGGGCCGCAGATCTTCTGAGGTGATCCATCATGTCCATACGAGCCCGACGCGTCGCCATCCTCGGTGCCGCTGGTCGCGATTTTCACAACTTCAACGTCGTCTACCGCAACAACCCCGCCTTCGAAGTCGTGGCCTTCACCGCCACGCAAATCCCCGGCATTGAGGGGCGGGTCTATCCGCCGGTTCTCGCGGGGTCGCTGTACCCGAACGGGATCCCGATCGTGGCCGAGGAGGAGCTGGAATCAATCATCCGATCCGGCCAGATCGATGAATGCGTGTTCTCGTATTCCGACGTCTCCTACGCCAACGTGATGCACCTCGCGGCCCGCTGCACGGCAGCAGGCGCCGATTTCTCTCTCCTCGGTGCGCAGCGGACGATGATCGAGGCTCGCGTGCCGGTCATCGCCGTCACCGCCGTTCGCACCGGAGCCGGAAAGAGCCAGACCACGCGCTACCTCTCGCGCATTCTCAAGGATCTCGGCCTTC
This sequence comes from Thermoanaerobaculia bacterium, assembly GCA_035632455.1. GTDB lineage: Bacteria > Acidobacteriota > Thermoanaerobaculia > Gp7-AA8 > Gp7-AA8 > DASQGS01. The sequence continues at coordinate 3,150 of DASQGS010000084.1, forward strand.
GCGTCGTCGCCATTCGCCATCCGATGCCATATGGCGATCTGGCCGTACAGGTGGCGCAGCGCTTCGCGACCTACGACGATCTGAAGACCGAGCTCTGCACAATCGAAGAGCGCGAGGAGTACGAACCGCACATCGACAATGGCTTCGTCGTCTACGCTGGCGTCGACTACGAGAAGATCCTCCGCCGTGCCGAGGAGGAAGCCGACGTCATCCTCTGGGACGGCGGCAACAACGACCTGCCGTTCTATGCGCCGGCGCTTCACATCTGCGTCGCCGACCCGCACCGCGCCGGCGATGAGACGAGCTACTGGCCGGGCGAGACCAACTTCCGCCTCGCGGACATCATCATCATCAACAAGTGCGACACCGCGGACGCCGGCAAGATCGGCGAGATCGAAGACGCCGCGGCCCGCCTCAACCCGAAGGCGCGCGTCCTCCGCTGCGAGTCGCCGGTCACGCTCGATCAGCCCGAGCTCGTCCGGGGGCGCCGCGCCGTGGTCATCGAAGACGGTCCGACGCTCACCCACGGCGGCATGCGCTACGGCGCAGGCATCGTGGCCGCGCGTGCTGCCGGCGTCGCCGAGATCGTCAGCCCCGTTCCGTACGCCGTCGGGTCGATCGAAGCGACGTACAAGAAGTACCCGAACGCCGCGGGCATCCTCCCGGCCATGGGCTACGGCCAGCATCAGATCGTCGAGCTGGAAGAAACCATCCGCCGCACGCCCGCAGACGTGGTAGTGATCGGCACGCCGATCGATCTACGGCGAGTGCTGTCGATCGACAAGCCGGCGGTCCGGGCGCGCTACGAGCTGCGAGAGCTCGAGGCAGGGAAGCTGGCGAAGGAAGTGGCGGGAGTGTGCGAGAGGCAATTGGTGCCCGCGTCATCCTGAGCCGAGGAGTGCAGCCGTCCCGGCTGCAACCGCCGGGCGTCCTCGCCCCGCGGGCTTACTCGCGGCAACGTCTGCGCCGCGCGGACGGCGAATGCTCTCAGGATCGTAGACCCCGCTCACGCGGAGACGCGGAGGGCACGGTCGAAAAGCAAATGTTGAATGTTGAATTGAACCGCGGAATCTGACTCACGCGGAGACGCGGAGGGCGCGGAGCGCTGATGGCTTGAGTTTTCCGTGCGCTTGAGGGAGGGCGCATCCTCCCCGAGGGCAAAACGCCGACCTCCTCCGCGATCTCCGCGTCTCCGCGTGAGCTGCCTCGCTCCCGTGTCATTCTGACCCGCGAGAAGGATCTTCCAGGCAGGATCGCTGTTCTCCCAAGGAGATCCTTCGGCGCGCTTCACCCCTCCGGGGTTCCGCCGCCTCAGGATGACACATGCGCTCGGCTCTCCCGCCGGCTCACCGCTCCCTCCGCGCGATCGCTTTCCCTCCGACCTCGAGCAATCGGAACTCGATCTGGTGGCGGTCCTCGTCGATGGACTTGACCTCGATCATCGCGTGGTCGCCGAGGCGTAGCTCGCGGCCGGTCGATTCCCCGCGGAGGCGGTGGCCGCGCTCGGAGAACTGCCAGTAATCGCCGCCGACGGTGGCGATCGGCACCATACCCTGCACAAAGATCTCATCGAGCTCGACGAAGAGGCCGAAGGGCGCGACGCCGGTGACGATGCCGGGGAACTTCAGCCCGACTTTGTCGCGCATGAAGATCACTTTCTTCCATTCCATCACCTCGCGTTCCGCCTCCTCGGCGCGGCGCTCGCGATCGCTCGCCTGCAACGCAAACCGCGGATGCGCGGCCTCGATCTTCTGGCGGCGCTCGCCGATCATCGGCCCCTGCTTCAGCTTCTCCGCGAGGCGCCGGTGGACGATGAGGTCGGGGTAGCGGCGGATCGGCGACGTGAAATGGCAGTAATGCTCAAGCCCGAGCGCGAAGTGTCCGAGCGATTCCGCGTGGTAGAAGGCCCGCTTCATCGAGCGCAAGACGATGTTCGTCAGAAAGCGCTCCTCCGGCAATCCGACCACGGCCTTGAGAATCCGCTGCAGCTCGCCGGGCCGCATCTGCTCCAGATCGCCGCGCAGGACGAGCTTGAACTCCGCGAGCACTTCGCGCAAGTCCTCGAGCTTCTGCGGGTCGGGCTGCTGGTGGACGCGGAACAGTCCGGGCTGATTGGAGAAAACGAGCTCCTGCGCCACGACCTCGTTCGCAGCCAGCATAAACTCTTCGATGATGCGGTGGGCCACGTTTCGCTCGCTGGGGAGGATGGCCTCGATCTCGCCGGTCTCCGCGAGGCGGATGTCGGCCTCCGGCAGATCGAAGTCGATCGAGCCGCGGCCCTCGCGCCGCCGGCGCAGAATCTCGTAGAGCGCGTGCATCCGCTCAAGCTCGGGGATGATGTCCCGATAGCGCTCCTCCAGCTCCGGAGTCCGCGCCGTGAGGATGGCGTTGACGTCCGTGTAGGTCATGCGCTCGACGGTGCGGATCACCGACTTGTAGACCTTGCGATCCATGAAGCGGCCGCGCGCGTCGATCTCCATGTCCACCGAGAAGGTGAGCCGGTTGACCTTCGGATTGAGCGAGCAGATCCCGTTCGACAGCCGCTCCGGAAGCATCGGCACGGCGCGCCCGGGAAAGTAGACGGACGTTCCGCGCTCGAAGGCCTCGGCATCGAGCGCACTCTCCTCGGTGACGTAATGCGCGACGTCCGCGATGTGGACGCCGAGGAGCAGGTTGCCGTTCGGAAGCTGGCGCACCTCCACGGCGTCGTCGAAATCCTTCGCCGTCTCGCCGTCGATGGTGATGATCTTGCGACCTCGCAGATCGGCGCGGCGCGCGATCTCCTCTTCCGGCACATCGAGCGAGACGGCCTCGGCCTCGAGCAACACCTCCGGCGGAAACTCGTGCGGGATGCCGAGCTTGCGGATGACGACCTCGATGTCCACGCCCGGATCGCCGATGAAACCGAGGACCTCGACGACGCGCCCTCGCGCCAAAACCGACGAGCGGTCGGGATAGCGATCGAGCTCGACGTTGACCATCTCGCCGTGGCGCGCGCCCATCGTCGCGCCCTCTCCGATAAGGATGTCATGATCGATGCGGGTGTCGAACGGAATGGCGAAGGGCTCGGCGCTCTCGCTGTGAAAACGGCCCACCACGGTCTTGTGGGCGCGGCGAAGGACTTGTGTGACCTCGCCTCCGATGAGATCGCGCCCGCGGACTTTCTTGAACCGCGGCTTCTTGCGCTCCACGCGGACCACGACCAGATCGCCGTTCATCGCACCCTTCATCGAGCGGCGGTCGATGTAGATATCCGGCTCGCCGTCGCCGGCCAGCACGGTGCCGTAGCCGTCGGGATGCACGCGAATGCGGCCGGCATGGTAGGGCGTGAACTCGAGCAGCGAGTAGCGCTTGCCCCGCGCGGCCAGCACGATGCCGTCGGCCTCGAGATCCTCGACCGAGCGACCGACCTGCTCGCGGGTGACGTCCGGATCGGCGAGGCGCTCCCAGATCTCGGCGATGCCGAGCAGCCTGTTCCCTTTCGTTCGGAGAAGCTCGGTGATGGCGAGCTGGAGCTCGGACGATTGCGGGAGCGACAATGATCGCGTCAACCCCGCCTCCTCGGCCGCCGGTTACTTGATGGTGCGGGAAACTTTTCCTGATCTCGCAGGGACCCCGACGCTCTTGGCGGAGATGCGGCGGGTCGGGCGGACGGAGTCAGCGAAACCGTTGAGCATCGACTGCGATCGGAGCTTGTTGTGGAGCGTGTTGCGGTGCACACCGAGGGCCCGGGAGGCCTGGGTCACGTTCCCGCGGCTGGCCGACATGGCCGCCACGATGTACTTTCCTTCAAATGCTTCGACCGCTTGTTCGAGGGTGATCCCGCTGCTGATCAGTTCACGAATGATCTGGCTCAGACGGTCGTCGATACTTAGCATTGATCCTACCTCAGTGGTACCGCTTGGAAGAGGGGTCATTCTACACCGCACCTCCGCGGAAAAAGCCACAACTTTATAGAGTGTCGCGCGCGCGATTTTCGTGGCCTCGATGCTTGACATCGCAAAAAGTTTTTTTGCTCACCATCTGAGCAAGGGTCGCGCCAGGATTCTGAATTTTTGCAGGATCTCCGCCTTGACTTTTTCGGCAAAAACGAGATCCGGCAGGCACGACGACGAGAGGTCGTGCGGCGGAAGGCGCGAACGTTTCACCCTTTGTGGTGAATGAGAATCTCAATCCCGCACGCGATCAGCGTCAGGAGCGTGATCGTCGCGCCGATCGCGAGACCCGGCGGCGCGTAGCGCCACATGACGTCGTGGCGTCCCGCGGAGACGGCGACGGCGCGGAAGACTCCTTGCGCCACGACTTGCGGGCGCGGCACGCCGTCGACGGACACGCTCCAGCCCGGCGCTGCCTGTTGGGTCAGGACCAGCAGCCCCGGGCGCGGCGCATTCACGATCACCCGCGCGCTCTCCGCGTCGAGTGCGACGAACGGGGCCGGATGGATGAAGCGCGGCGCATCCGCCGGCGCGGGCTCGGCGCCGGTCGTGAAGAGAACGTTTCCGCGTGCTTCGAGCACGCGGGTGAACGCCTCCTCGTCGCTGCCAGTCTCGGTCCATGTCGTCCAGAGCGCGGCGATCGGAAGGGCTTGGCGATTCGCATACACCGTCACTTCGCCCGCTTTCGCGGCGATCGGCAACGGCAGCTCCCGCCTCGTGACGAGATAGCCGGCCGACATCTGATCGAGCAGGTCGAGCCTGGCGCTGACGAGCGCCTCGTTGTACAGCCTGGTGTAGCGCGCCGAGACCATCGGCGCGGCGGTCCAGGCGTCGAAGCGGCGGTCGTAGAGACCGAGGTATCCGGCGATCCAGGCCTTGCGATCGTAGAGAACCGGAGCGGCGTGCGGCCTCGACAACTCGTCAGGAAGGCGGATGAACTTTGCCGCGAGGCCGATCGATCGCTGATACGGAGTGGGATGGATGCGCAGCGGCGCGGAGCCGAGGATCGGCACGGCGTGCGGCACGAGATCGATCATGAAAAGCACGACCACGAGTGCAACCGGCCACCGCCGCTCGAATGCGTGCGGAACCGCGATCACGATGAGTGCGGTGATCAACAGAGTTCCCGCCAGGCCGAGGCTCATCGGCGGACGCGTGGCGGCGACGAGCGCGATCAGCAGGACGATCGCCGCGATGCGATGAGCGAGCGTGGCCGCGCCCACCGCTCGAGCGCCGATCACCGCCAGAGCGACGACCGCGAGCACACCGATTGGAATCATGCGGGCCGGATAGCGGAACAACGTCACAGGCGACCGCGCGATGAGCGCGCCGGCGAGAGGAATGCGATCGCCCGCGGCGATGACGATGCTGATCGCGAGCAGCGTCGTCCATCCGGCGATCAGCCATCGCGTTTGCCAATCGCATTTGAGGAAAACGATCCACGCCAGAACCGCGAGCAGCACGACGAGCGCGCCGCTGTAGACGATGGGAATGAAGTGCTGCGATAGCGCCGGATCGAACGCCGCCGCTCCCGGCGCGAGAGGGACGGCGATCCGCGCCCATTCGACTGGCGGCATCGATTCGCGAAAGATCTCGCCGCGCAGCAGCCCTTCGCTGCGATCGCTTCCGCGCAGAGTGGCCAGGAACGGGAGGAGCTGCACGGCGCTGAGTCCGAAGGCCAGGAGGCCGGTGACCGCGACGTCAGCGAGCGACGATGACCATGCCGGGCGACGCGAGTCTGCCGCCACGCGGTGCGGTTCGGCCGCAACCTGCCGCGCGAAAATCACGACGATCGCGAAGATCGCGGCCGCAATCGCTGCGAAGAATGGCTCGCCGCCGAGAAACGCGAGCGTGAGGATCGCGGCCGCTGCGCCGCGCGAAATCCGCGGCGCGCGTGCAGCCCGTTCCAATGCGCACCAGATCACCAGCGGGAGCCACGCGTAGGTGGCGAGGTTGTTCGAGATGTCGAGAAGCGAGAGCGTCGGTCCGGCGAGCATGATGGCGACCGCGCCGGCGAGAGCCGCTCCTCGCCCTCCTCCTCCTCGGGCGAACAGCAGATAGGCTCCGCATCCGAGGAGTGCAAGGTGCAGAAAGAGAAAGAGCATGTAGGCAGTAGATAGAGGAAGGAGCGCGAAGAGCCACGCCGGCGGATAGAACACGCCGGTCTGCGGGTTCGCGAGCCACGGCTCTCCCGAGGCGCTGTACGGATTCCAAAGCGGCAGACGCCCGTGTTGGAGATGTTGAGCGGTGAAGAAGCGAAGAGGCTGGAAGTAGTCGCTGTGATCGCGGAACGTGAAGACCTCGCCGCGCGCCAGCGGCCGCGCGAAAAGCAACGCCGCGGCGGCGACGATCACCAGCAGAGGGACGACGCGCATGCCCTTCATGGCTGGCGGGTCGCGCAGAAGTCGGCGACGATCGCGCGCATCAGATGGACGCCCTCCTGGAAGAAGTTCGAGCGGATGCGCTCGTCGATCCCGTGGACCGTGTCGGCATCGTAGTAGTTGACCTTGAACGGCGCGATGCCGTAGGCCGTGATGCCGCGGGCGCGGAAGAAGCGGCTGTCCGAGGTGCCCGCGCCGACGACCGCCGCAACCGCTGAGTGCGGCTCGGATTTCTGCATGGCTCGCGATAACGCGGCGAACAGCTCGGTGTCGCTCGGGCTCTCCGCAACCGGATCGCCTGTGAGAATCACCGTGACCTCGCCCCACTTGCCGGCGACGTCACGAACCTTCTTCAACATCGCGTCCGGCTTCTCGTCGGGGAGAAGGCGAATGTCGACCTCGGCCACGGCATGTGCCGGGATGGCGTTGACGGAGTTGCCGGAGTCGAATCGCGTGACGGCGATGGTGTCGTGGAGCAGCGAGCGGTAGCCCGGCGAAAGAGTCCGGTCAATGCGCTCGGTATCGAGCGGCTCCGCGATCGACGCGAGAAGTTGACCGCGAGCGTCGTTCTTCGTCTTTCCGAGGGCCTGGTAATAGCGTTGAACGGCCGGCGTGAGGCGATACGGCGCGGGGATCTGGCGGATGTTCTCGAGGACGCGCAGAGCCCGCATGATCGTCCCGCCGTCGTCGGGAGGCGAGGCGGAGTGGCCGGGCACTCCTTTGATATCAATCCGCAGCCACAGCGGCACTTTCTGCTGGATCTCGATTCCCCAGAAGGCGACTCTGTCGACGATGGTCTCGTTGTAGCCGCCCTCATTCAGCACGAAACCGACGTCGGTGAAAAGGTCCGGGCGATGCTCGAGAAGATCGTTGACGCCGCGGAGACCACCGGCCTCTTCGTCCGCAACTCCGAGGAAGATCACATCGCGCTTGAGCGGAAGGTTGCGCCGTTTGAGCTCGATCATTGCCATCGCCTCGGCGATGCCGAGCGACTTGATGTCCAGCGCGCCCCGGCCCCAGATGTAGCCGCCTGAGCGCACGGCCGCGAACGGCGGTTTCGTCCATTCCCCCGCCACTGCCGGCACGACGTCGATGTGGTGAAGGAGCAGCAGCGCCTTCTCCCTCGATCCCGAGCGAAGGCGCGCGTACACCGACTGCCTCGCCGGATCGCCACCGACGAGCTGCGCCTCGATACCCTCCCGCGCAAGGAGCTGCTGGAGGAAGCGCGCGCCGGCGGTCTCGTTGCCGGGAGGATTCGAGGTGTCGATCCGAAGATACGAGACCAGCGCCTCCTCCGCCTCGCGATCGACCGGATCGACGTCCGAGCTCGTGGCTCGGCGGCACTGGAGGGAGCCGGAGACCGCGGCGATCATCGCCAGGACGGCAATCGCAGCGCGGCGATGGAATCGTGCGGGATTGGTTCGCTGATGCATGGAGCGACGCGAAGTATACGTGCCCAAATGGGCCGGGTGGAGACAATGAGTCCTGTGCGCACCCCCTCCTTCCTTCATCACTTGCATCGTTACTCTTCTACGTCTGAGAGACGAACCCTGCGATTGGGACCCTGACACGATTTGTCAGTCAGCCGGAAAATGCACGTCAGTTCGCCGACTGTACAGAATCCACCGACATCGCTAAGATACTGCACCAGTAGGTCCTTAACCTAACTCCACAACCTGGTATCCCCTTTGCCCCTATGCTGGGGGCAATCAGAGGGAGAGTCTCTTGCGAAACAAAACCAAGGGCTTTACGCTCATCGAGCTTCTTGTGGTCGTCGCGATCATCGGAATCCTCTCAGCGATCGCCATCCCGAATCTCCTATTGGCCATCCAACGGTCCAAGCAGCGGCGCACGATGGTCGACATGCGCGACATCGCCACGGCCTGGGAAGCTCGAGCCACGGAGATGGGGCGCTACAATGCCGCCGCTGGAGTCGATGGAGCGGACGTGGCAATCACGCAGGATCAAATCTCCACCTACCTGGCGCCGACCTACATCAGGACCTTCCCACCGTACGATGCGTGGAAGAAACCGTTCGCATTTTTCAGCGACCAGGCCGTTGGCGCGTCACAGCCTGGACAGCTCTACGCCATCATCTCCGGCGGCCACGACGAAGTGATCTCCCCGGAGATCTTCACCGGCCCCTTCACGAACTACGACTGCGACATCATCTTCGCGAACGGCTCGTTCCTCTCGTACCCGGAAGGGATGGGCACGACGACGTCGACGCACTGACCTGACTACTCGCTGGCCACGAGCGTCGTCGGGATCGTGAGCTGTACCTCGGCCTGTCGCTCCTCGCCGGCCTTGTAGAGCTCGTAGCAGTAGCGGCATCGCGCCTCATACGACGAGTCCCCGACCTCAACCTGGGCATCTCCTCCGGACACGCGCTGCGAGTAGTGCGCCGCGCCACGGCAGCGGACGCATACGGCGTGCATCTTCGAGACTTCCTCGGCGACGGCGAGCAGTGCCGGCATCGGACCGAACGGGCGGCGCATGTAGTCCTGGTCGAGCCCGGCGGCGATGACACGGATTCCGGCGTCGGCCAGTTGCATGCAGACGTCGACGACGCCGGCGTCGAAGAACTGCACCTCATCGATCCCGACCACCTGGACGCCGATCTCCACGCGCGCCAGAAGCTGCTCGC
>DASQGS010000085.1:0-2665 GCA_035632455.1 Thermoanaerobaculia bacterium
CTTCATAGGGTCATCCGAACGCGCAACTTTGTTTTACATCACAAACCCTTTTGACAAAGACTTCCGGCGATCACAGCACAATCGCATGGTTGATGGATACCCGATTCTAGAAACGAGGGATCTCGCAGAAGAGGATCGTCGCAGGATTGCAGAAGCGCTTCTTCTGCGTTCCAGTTGGGCTGCAAGCTCCGCCGAAGAGGTGGCTTGTCTCTTTCAACCACGTCACGTCGTCGAGTTCAAGCGGCCAACCGATTCCCTTGATGTCGTGATTTGTCTCACTTGCCGGGATCTTGTGTTTCGTTCGAACTCGCACGCCGAACATCTCGTGCTTAGCGAGGCCGGGCGGCACAGGTTGCTCGTGCTCTTTGAAGGGAAGATCCCTCGTCCTTGACCAGCGGTCTAACTTTCGCTTGTAGCGGACGTGGCCTGCTGCGTTGCGGCGTCCCAAGTGCGTTGCCATTTCGACTCGCGGGCCACGCTGCTGAAGCCCAGATCGTTAGGTGCGACGCTGCCAATCGCAGGCGACCCTCGCCTCCACTCGTTGACACGATCGACACAACGCCATCTTGACAATATAACTACGTCTGTAGTCAGATGGACGACATCATGAGACTGACGAAGCTCGAGCTGGAGGTCATGGACTACTTCTGGAATCTCGGCGAGGTCTCGGTGCGCGAGGTGCACGAGGCCATCCCGGCGAAGAAGCGGCCGGCGTTTACGACTGTTCAGACCATCGTCCAGCGGCTCGAACAGAAAGGGGCGCTGCGCCGGACTCGCAAGGTCGGGAACGCTCTGCTATTCGAGACCAAGGTCACGCGCAAGTCCGTGTACCGGCGGCTCATCGACGACTTCCTGGAGCTGTTCGGCGGGTCCGGCGAACCGATCATCGCGCATCTCGTCGAGACGGGCCGTCTCGATCTCCAAGCGCTGGCGAAGGCCGAGAAGTTGGCCAAGGGGAGGAGAAAGTCGTGATCGCGCATGTGCTCTCGGCGACCTTGACCCTGGCGATCATCCTGATGATCTGCGCGGCGCCGAGCCACGCTGCGGCGCGAACGCGGCATGCGCTTCTTCTGCTCGCGCTGGTGCGGTTCATGGTGCCGATCGCGCTGCCGAGGCAGGTGGGCAACGCATTCGCCATCGATCTGGCCGCAGTCGTGCGAAGCGCTGCGGCGCCGGCAGCGCCGGCGTTTCTATCGGGTTCATGGCTCGTTCCCGCGTGGATCGGCGGCGCGGTGATCCTTGGAATCGTCACGCTTCGCCGCCATCTCCGATTTCGGCGGCGCGCAATGGCCGGCTCCGTTCCCGTTCTCGCTGAGGTAAGCGACCGAGAGGTTCGGTCATCGAGGGGGCTGGCAGAGCCGGCCGTGATCGGGATTGTTCGGCCGGTCATCGTGCTTCCGGCCTTGTTGCATGACTCGCTCGATCAGAACGAGCTGCGCGCCGTCCTCCGCCACGAGCTCGCGCACGTCGCACGGCGCGACAACGCGTCCGCTGCGCTGGCCCGGATCGTGTGCCTCGCGTTCTGGTGGAACCCGCTCGTCTGGATCGCCGCGTCGCGGATGCGAGCCGAGGCCGAGCGCGCTTGCGACGAGGCTGTGCTCGATGCGGGCACGGACCCGTCGCACTACGTCGGTGCCATCGCCAAAGTCTGCCGCGGCGCAATCGGTCCGCGCCCGGCCGGGATCTCGTTCGCTCACGGATCGCCACTCAATGAACGATTGGAGGGAATCATGTCGCATCGCACTCGAGGCTCGAATGTCCACAAAGCACTCATCGCAATCGCCGCTGTTCTCGTCGTCGCCATCGGAATCGGGACCGCACCATCCGCGCTCGCCGGAAGGACGGGGGGCTCGACCACACCGCCGGTCCTTGTCAAGAAGATCAATCCCGAGTACACCGAGGCTGCGAAGAACGCCCGGCTGGAAGGAAGCGTGGTCGTTGCGGTTGTGATCGACGCGACCGGAGACGTCGCGAAGGCGGACGTGATCGAAGGCTTCCCCGGCGGCGGCGAAGGACTCGATCAGGCCGCCGTCGCCGCGGTCAGGCAATGGAAGTTCACGCCGGGCAAGCAAGACGGCAAGCCAGTCGACGTGAAGATGCGCCTCACGATCAAGTTCAAATTGAGCTAGCAGCCAAAGCCAGCTCATGCCGCCGAGGGCGGCGGAAGTATCTAGCCCCCGCCTTGAGGCTCGCCTTCAGGCGGGGGTTTCGAGGATGCTTCCGCAATGCGCAACGCCTTCTTCACGTAGGAGGGATGCGGCAACTGCCCCAGATCCGCCGGATCGATCCAGGTCCAATCGCCTGGAGAGTCGCGAAGCGTGTTGAGCATCTCCGCTTCGTGCACCTCGAAGATGATCCGGCGGTTCGTGATCGTGTGGCGGAACGTTCCGAGGAAATTCTTGGAGATCGCGGCCAACGGCGGGCCCTCGAGAATGCTGCTGTCGCCGTGCGGAAGATGAAGCATGGCATTCATGAGCGGCCCCTTTTCGCGACGCATCATGAGCCGGCCGCGGCGGTCGCTGATCAGGTAGAGCGGAATGCGCAGCGCGACCGTGGCCTTCTTCTCGCCCCTCTTTGGAAGCTCGTTCGCTCTGCCGCTCCGGAGCGCCTTGCACTCGCTTTGCAGCGGACAGACGAGGCAGAGCGGCTGGCCCGCGCGGCACAC
>DASQGS010000086.1:0-3075 GCA_035632455.1 Thermoanaerobaculia bacterium
CGAAGTGCTGTAGAACCTCCTTGAAGCGCACAGCGTCGAACATCGCGAAGGTTGCGGACAGTCTCTCGCAGTCGTACTCCAGCCGCACGCCAAGAAACCCCGCCAATGGCGACACGAGGAGCACGCCGATATTGAGGCACTCGCCCGCGATCGGATCATGTGCGTATCGGAGCACGCAAAACGAATACGACATCTTTGTCATCACAACAGACTCCTCAAGATCTCCTGCTGAAATTCGCCGCAATGGTCGCGAACAGACGCTACGTGTTCCCGAACCTCAGTCGCCCACTGTCGCCAGCGACTCGGGATCCAACCCGTCAGATCGCTCAATCGTTTGTCCGACACAGATTTGAGCTCTTCCAGCAGCGAGCTCCACTCCGCCGGAGGTTGCTCTGAAAGGGTACCTCGGAAGAGGTGACTCGACGCAAGATTCGGGTAGACGCGCCAAGGTTCCCCCGTGCCTCCCACGATTGGAAGAAGGAAGCTGAAGCACTCAGCGAAGTCGATTGCCACAATCACTCCGTCGACGACCACGCAGTTCTCATTGGCGGGTCGGCGATCGGGGTTCTGCACGAGCATGTCAAAGAGATAGATGCGAGCTGCTTGCTCATTCTGCTCGCCGGTCATCTGGCCAAGGAGCGGGGGTGATAGACCCGCCCCGAGGCTTCGAGATCCACAGGCGACTCCCGGAGAGATCCTCGCTCCGGAAGCATCACGAACGAGACCAGCCATCGCTTCGGTGATCTCGATTCGAGCGGGCTCGGCCGTAACGATGCCCAAAGCGCGAGCGAGAAGGTTCCCGAGGATTTCGCTGAACAGACTCCGCTCTGTGATCTCCGGAAGGCCCATTGATTTGACGTAGAACTCCTCTTGATCGCGATCTCCGACCTTTCGCCGGCAACCGAGGCGGAGCGCACGCGAACGCCCTGACACGGCACGGCCCAAGTAGGTTTCAGCCACCCAGAGCGGCGGCGGAGTGATCACGTCGGTTCCCGCCGCTATGGTTGGCATCTACCCCTCACAGCGTGCGTCCCACCGCCGGCACAATGATCCGCAACTCGTCCATGAGTCTTGTGAACTGGTCCGGGAACAGCGATTGCGGGCCGTCGCAGACGGCGGAGTCGGGATCGTGGTGGACCTCGATTAGCAGTCCGTCCGCGCCGGCGGCGACAATGGCGCGGGCCAGCGGCATGACCTTGTCGCGACGGCCGACGGCGTGCGAGGGGTCGGCGATGATCGGAAGGTGCGAGAGTTTCTCGATCACCGGGATGGCCGAGATGTCGAGCGTATTGCGCGTGTATGTCTCGAACGTGCGGATGCCGCGTTCGCAGAGGATGACCTCGTAGTTGCCGCCGGACATGATGTACTCCGACGCCAGCAGCCATTCCTGGATCGTGGCCGAGAGACCGCGCTTGAGGAGGACCGGCTTGCGGATCTGGCCGAGCGCCGAGAGCAGGTTGAAGTTCTGCATGTTGCGGGCGCCGACCTGCAGGATGTCGACATAATCGAGCATCTTTTCGATCTGGCCGATCTCCATGACCTCGGAGACCGTGGCCATGCCGCACTCGTCGCCGGCAGCGCGCAGGAGCTTGAGCCCTTCCACTCCCATTCCCTGAAACGCGTACGGCGAGGTCCGCGGTTTGTAGGCGCCGCCGCGCAGAACGCGCGCGCCGGAGCGGGCCACGCGCCGCGCGGTCTCGAAGAGCTGGTGCTCGCTCTCGATCGTACAAGGGCCGGCCATGACCACGACCCGGTCGCCACCGATCTTCACGCCTCGGGCATCGACGACGGTCTTCTCCCGGCGGAACGTGCGGCTGGAGAGCTTGAAGGGCTCGCTGACGCGCACGACTTCCTGCACGCCGTCGAGCAACTCGAATTCGCGCGAGTCGACCGAGGCGACGTCGCCGACCACGCCGAGCACCGTGTGATCCGAGCCCGTGGAGCGGTGCACGTCGAATCCTCGCTCGATGAGCACGGCGACGACGTGCTCGATCTTTTCATCCGCCGCATGCTTTTCCATGACGATCACCATCGACTTCTCCTTATCTCATTCGCTTTTCGCTGAAGCCGCACGCTCGACGCTACGCGACTCGTCGATGATTCGCTCAAAGAGGCGGCGCACGGCGAGCGGCGCCAGCGGCCCCTCCGAGGCGGACTCGACGTGGGCGAGAACTTCCTTCTCCCGCTCCGGCGCGTAGATCGACAGCGCGAGCAACCCTTTGATCTCGCCGATCTCGATGGCGTATCGGGCGCGCTGATTGAGCAGCTTGACCAGCACGTCGTCGACGCGATCGATGGCCGTTCGCAGACGATCGATCTCGGCCGATGCCGCCTCGGGCGTCAGCATGTCCCGCGCATTCATCGCCAGCCTCCGGGTGCGCTGGAACGCGGCTTCATCATCTCGCCGCCGGACCATGGGCATTCGCTGCAGCCGCGCCATCGTTTCATCACAACCTCCATTTCGAACGTTCGACATAAACAAAAAACCTCTGCCCGTTGCCGAGTAGAGGTGTTCGAAACGTGGCTTGCGGATTTTCGAGCGCCCCTCTCGCGTGGGGCGCCGGCACGGGCCCCTGCTAGCTGTTAAACCAGTAGCCGTAATAGAAAGTGGAGGGGCTGGATGCGCGATTCATTGGCGGGCTAGAGTACGGACCACCGAGGAGGATGTCAAGCGTGAATATTGGATCAGCTCACGTGGCACAGACACTCCTGTCTGTGCTCCCTCAGCGCTCCAGCAGCGTCCTCAACTGCCTCGTCGCCACGCTCAGCATCGCCAAATCCACGCTTGCGGCATGGCGGAAGTCGCGCATCGTCTGTTCGACGCGCTCGACGACTCGGACGCGTGCGGTGAGCCAGGCGTCGACCGGGTCTGTATCCGCCTTGCCGTTCCCCTCGGTGATGACGCGGCTGGCGAGGATGCTCTGGTAGCTGAATAGATCGTCGACGATCGCGGCCACGGCCTGCTTCTGCCACGGCGTCTCGGCGATGATCGTGCCGCTGGCGGCGCGGAGGCGGTCGAGTCCGAAGCGCGCGCCGAGGCCGAAGTAGACCTTGGCGACGTCCTGGACCACAAGC
>DASQGS010000087.1:0-3775 GCA_035632455.1 Thermoanaerobaculia bacterium
TCGCTGAGCACGATCGAGAAGGCGGCCTTCCATTCGACCGACGCGCTCGCGCGAGCCCTGATACGCAGCGAATGCAGCCGACACGTCGGAAGCGACCTGGGCCTCGATCTTCCGTTGCTGAAGGGTCTGGCTTCGAAGATCGGCCTCCGCTTTCGCGATCTCGCCTCGGTACCGGTACAGAACCGGCAAGGCCATCGAGACACCGAGCGTGACCGTCGGCGGCTGGATCGCGTTCTGGCCGCTGCCTTCCTCCGAGAACTGCAGGGATGGCGAAACGTCGGGCACGCGAAGACGGCGCGCCAGATCGAGCGCCGACCTCGCGCGTTCGACCTGGGCTCGGATGGCCCGAAGATCCGGGCGATTCTCCAATGCGTCGCGCAGAAGCGCCTCGCGACTCAGATCGGCGAGTTTCGCGGGCATGCGGGACCGCACCAGGTCGTCGCCGACCTCGACGCCGCTTTGACCCGACCGCTCACCGAGGAGAAACGCCAGCGCCGCCTTCGATGTGTCCAGCGCCTGCTGGCTGGTGGCGACTGCTTGCTCGGCCTCGAGCTTCTGGATCTCTGCTCGGGCCACGTCGGCCTCGGAGACAGCCCCGGCGCGATAACGCTTCTCGATGAGATCGAGCGTCTGAGCGGCCGAGGCCTCGGCCCGGCGCGCGAAGGACAGGCTGGCTTTTGCAAGCTGGGCCTGCAGGAGCTGTTGCTTGACTTGCACCTCGAGCATTCGCTCCACGTCAGCTCGCGAAAAGCGCAACGAGCTCAGCGCTGCCCGCGCCACATCCAGACGCAGCCGCCGCTTCCCGCTGAAGAGGTCGGAGATGGTCGTGGGATCACTCAAGGACACGGAGACCGACACGTTAGAACAGCCTGCGCACAGTCTCGGATCGTAGTTCGCGCTCATGCCGCGGGAGAGGCTGATTTGTGGGTTTGCTCGAGCGCCGGCGATGATCACATCGCCCTGCGCACTCTCGACAGCAGTGTCGGCGATCAAGAGGTCAAAACCTCTCGTGCGGAAAATCCGGAGCGCCTCATCAAGCGTGAGCACGCGATCCGCATCACGCGGTTCGCTCGGAGGCGTGGCCTGGCTCCAGGCATTGCCCGCTCCGAGCAGAAGCAGCAGCAAGAGTCCCCGCCTCCAGCGCGCTGCGAGGTTCCTCATCGCGCGCCCCAGTGGGACGGATGGATAGAAGAGTGTCATCTAAAGAGCTCCTTCGGTCTGGATGGCCGGCAGTCGTGCGGCATCGCAACAAGCGACGCGCAACACGATCGTGTCGATAGGAAACGGCGGCCTAGGCGAGCGAAGGAGGGGAACGGGGAGCGGCGCGATCGGCGATCAGAACGAGCTGCCGCGACTGCGGCTCCGGAGAGACGCGGTACAGGAAGGTGAGCAGGATGTCGGGCGCGGGGACCGATGACACCAGAGAAGCCGGCGCATCGGCGACGCCATGCGTTGTACCCGGCTGGGAAGCCGCGCGTACGCCACGGCCACGCGATCCTCGGCTCCACTCCTCAGCGCAGGTTGCGTCGGAATGAAGGTCGTCCGTGACCGAGATGATCGGGAAGAGGAGGGCCGCAACGCAGGTGAGAGCGAAAACGCCGCTGAGCAGAAGAACGCGCCGCTGGAACGTTGATCCCAGGCGTTCCTGCCTGGCAAACCAAACGAACCCCGCGATGCTGATCGCGAGCCAGAGGATGTTTAGGAAGAGTTCCATGATCGCGGTAACGTTTCGGCGCTTCTTCGAACAATGCGTTCGACGACGAACTATTGCAAGAAGTTCCGGCGAGACCCTTCGAAGCTGGAAATTCTACACCGATCGGCCTCGTAAGAATCATACGGGCATCGAATCCCGAGCAACCGCACCGTAATCGCACTAACATAGGCGCACAACTTATGCATCCTACGCCGACCCGCCGGTGGCTGTGCCAACCGCACACTCCACGGCGGGTAGGGAAAGACCGCCATCGGACACTCCTATGAATGAGATGCGGGCTCTGACGACTTTCGTTCTCATCGCCTTCGGATTCGCGGCGTCCGGGCACGGCGCGGCCACGACGATGCTCTCGCAACGATCGCTCCAGGAAGAGCTGACGCGTCTACGCAATCCGAGCAACAAAGCTGATTACGAAGTCGCGGGACCAGTCCGGATCACAGGCAACGAGACCTGGTACCTCGGGACCCTCAAGTTCCGGCGAGGAGGACAGTTGATCCTCGGCTCTTCGTCGTTGAACCTGTACGTGCGCGAGCGCCTGGTCAGCGATGCCCCGGGCGGCAACGCGGGATTCTTCGCCTACACAACCGACGCCACCGCGGAGTCGGGAATCTCCGGCGGTCCCGGGGAATCGGGAGGCGCCGGCGCCAACGGCGCGAACAGCGGCGACCTCACCCTTCATCTCGCGAAAGAGATCGAAGGAACGATCACGATCGATCTGCGCGGTCAACAGGGCGGCCGTGGAGGCGACGGCGGCGCGGGAGTGCGCGGAGCCGCCGGCGTTCGCGGCGAGGATGCGCGCTCGTCGGTTCTCGGCTGCGCTCATGGCGGAGGCAATGGCAGTCCAGGCGGACCCGGCGGCAACGGCGGCGATGGCGGCGCAGGCGGTAATTGCGGCGCCATCGGCGAGCTTCGCGTGTACCTTCCCATGGCGAAGTTGCGTGAAATGTCCAAGGCAGCCATTCGCTTCGTGACCGCCGGGCGCCCAGGATCGAGCGGTGGCAACGGCGGCCGCCCGGGCGAGGGAGGAGCCGGCGGGGCGGGCGGAAGCGGCGGAGGTTTCTGTTCCGGCGGCCAGCCGGGACCAGCCGGCAACCCCGGCAAGCCCGGTCGGGCAGGCACGCCGGGAAGCGAATGCGGGCAGCCAACTCAGATCATCGACGTCGAGCCGTCACCGGCGAGGATGCGCAGGAAATGAGCGCCTCAACCGGGTCGGCTGCGCCTTCGGGTTTTTTCGCGACCCTGCGGAAGCTTGTTCCGCAGACGATGGGATCGACCGTCGCGTTGCAGCTCCAGGCATACGCGGAGGCCATCGTCGCGAACCTCGAGGCGAATAGCGAGGCGAACCGGTCGGCTGCCGTCGTCGCGCCGATCAAGGCCCAGATCGAAAAAGCGATCGATGATTTTCGCGACCACCGCATCGACGAGCTCGGATTCTTTCTCAGCGTGAAGGCCCTGGAGTACCGCGTCGTCGCCGCACTGGCGTTCGATTGCCGGCAACTGGCATGGTTCGTCGAGCACGATCTCAGTCTCACTCCGGCCACGTGTGACGACATCGCAACGCTGAAGGCCTCCTTCGTCTCGCTGGCAAATGAGGACCAGGCGCCCGACTCGAGAATGCTGGCAAAGCTCACGCATGTCGCCATCAGCTATTGGCAGCGGTACGCCGACATGATGGTGCGGGCCGTGCAGCGCGAGCGGAACATCGCGCTCTTTCTGGGCTTCACGCTGGCAGCGTATCTCGCACCCATTCTGTTCAAAGGCGTGCAGCAGTTGCTCCACGGAGTCGGCCTTTTCGAGCCCTGGCATTGGGGAGAATTCGTGAACTGGCTGGCCTCGGAGGAAACGCACAGCATCGTCGTGTTTCTCAGTCTCGGCTGCGCCGGCGCGGTGGTGAGCATGTCGCTCGCCGGCCGTCAGATCAACGCCACGCGCCCGTTCGATGATCGCTACACATTCTGGAGCAGCGTGCCGCGCCTGATGATCGGCGCGGTCGCGGGCAGCGTTGCGCCGAGCATCATGAGGGCTCTCTCGGCCATCATCACCGGCAACCGCGCGGCCGAG
>DASQGS010000088.1:0-4070 GCA_035632455.1 Thermoanaerobaculia bacterium
GATCGCCCGCCTTGTGGCATGGTCTCCTCCGGCGGTGGAGCGTAGGCCCGGGCGAATGCGTGGACGCGTTCGCATCGCTCGCAACTTCGACGCCCCACTCCCGGCCGGTTTGTTCGAAGGCAACAGTTCGTGAAATAAGACTCTTCGCCGTTGCGGGTTAGGACTCCGGCGGATGCCCCACCAGGATTCCTCTGCGTCTCTGCATTGAATGCCTTTCTCACGCGGAGGCGCGGAGGTCGCGGAGGGCGCAGAGAGTTGATCGAGAGGTTGCATCAGTTCTCTCCTCATCGGCGCATCGTGCCATCCGCCGCTCATGACGACAGCCCGCAGTTACTGACCACTGACCACTGACCACTGACTCCACTGACCACTGACAAACACTGCTCACTCTCCCCGACCCCGTGATCCCAACCCGCAGGAGTAGAATCCCTCAAACACCGTTTGAGGAGGCGACTCATGTCGTTACGCGTCCCGTTTCTCGCCGGGCTCGCTTTGGTGGTTCTGTCGCCATCGCTGCCGGCCCAGCAGACGCCCGCCACGTCCGTTCCCGCGATCGTGGATGAGATCGGCAAGCTCGAGAATGTGCGCGACCCGAAGTGCTACGCCACCGCGGCGCGGCTCGAGGACTTCATCTACGGCACGACTCTCCAGACCGAAACTCGCTTCGAGAAAATCGGACTGCAGAAGAAGCTGATTCGCGGTCTTTGGGAGAGAGCCTCCGATGCCGCGACCGCGGCCGGGAAGAGTCAGGTCGACGCCGCGACCCTCGGCCCTGTCATCCAGGCCACTGTCCCGTACATCCAACTTCCGAACGGCGGCGATTGGGTCGTGCATCCTGACGACGCACACAAGACCATCGTCACGTCTCGCGACAAGCGCCAGTACGGCAATGTGGCCTACGCGCTGCGCGCCATTCTCGCCGTGCAGCAAGACGTTCTGCTCGATTCCTCGGTGCGACTCGCCCCGCTCGCGCCTGACGCCGTCGCGCTGATGAAAGAGGCGATTGATCTCGCGACGCTCGCTGCCTTGCAGGACGCCGACCGCGAGTCGCGCCGCCTCGGACGCGAATTCGTAGGCCCCGATCTATTGAAGAAGGGCTGGAACGCAATCGTCCCCGCCGAGCCTCCGACGGCGGCGGCAAAGGCAACGAAAACGCCCGCGATGCCGGCTGCTGCGCCCGCATCCCTAGAGAAATTCTTCACCATCAAGTCCATCATCGGCGAGAAACTCACCGCCTACGCCGTCTACAACGACATCGCCATGCCGGTGTTCCTGCGCAACGTGCAGGTTTACTTCGCCCGTCACCTATGGCCAACCGATCCGGAAGAGGGAAAGATCTTCAAGGATCAGTTCACCGAGGCCATGGTCGCGTGGACTCGCGACATGATGCTTGCCGCGGAGAAGAACGCGAAGAAAGCCGGCCATCCGTTCCTGCGCGTCGAGGACGTGAACGTGGCCCTGCAACTGTTCGAGCCGCATGAGCTCAACGAGTTCGAGGACTGCATCTACTTCCCCCGCCTGCCGCACAACGAGCAGGTCTACATCGAGGCCTACGACCTCGACGCCTTCCGCGATCCCGGCGTTCATTGGATGTACCTGAGCGAAGTGATCAACGATCCGAAGTATCCCGGCAAGCTCGAGCCCGATCCGTTCGCCGCCGAGCTCATCACCGAGGGCGCGGCGCAGTTCGGAGTGCTCGTGCTGCGCGTCGCCGGGACCATCGCCTCGCAGGAAGGCACGCAGCGGCTCGATCACAAACAGCTCGCGGCGGCGCTGAAGGTGGTGCAAGAGAAGCTCGACAAGAACGCGTCGCTGCCACCGCCGAAGAAGCCGGTCTCGCGCATCGTCTCGTCGACCGTGGCGGGCACGCCGGCGAAAGGAAAGTATTTCACCGACGTGACCGCAGAGGCCGGCATTCAGTTCGAGCATCGCCTGTCCGACTGGCTGGCGCGGATGATTCGCAGCTACACGATCGTCGAGGACAATAAGGCCCAACTCGCCATCGCCCCGGCGTTCGGCGGCTCGGGCATCGCGGCCGAGGATGTCGACAACGACGGCAACGTCGACGTCCTCCTGCTCGGCGGCGGCGGAATCAAGCTCTACCTCAATGAAGGCAACGGTCATTTCCGCGACGCAACCGCGGAATCGGGGCTTGTGTGGAAGCGCCCGGACGGAACGTTCGGCGAGCCGCGCCAGCCGATCATCGCCGACTTCGATAACGACGGGCTTCAGGACATTCTCATCACCTATGTCGATGATGATCACCGCCTTTTCCGCAATCTCGGCCACGGCCATTTCCAGGATGTGACCGAATCCTGCGGCCTCGGAGGCAAGGGCCTCGTCGGCGGCCCGGCCACGGCCATCGACTTCGACGGCGACGGCCTGCTCGATCTCTACATCGGCTACTTCGGCGATTACATCCACGGCACGCTGCCGACGCTCTCGCGCTACAACGACAACGCTCTTCCGAACAAGCTGTTCCGCAACAAGGGCAACTTCAAGTTCGAGGACGTCACCGAGGGCAGCGGCGTCGACAACCGCGGATGGACCCAGGCCGTCGGCCACGCGGACATCGACGGCGACGGCCGCGAAGACCTGATCTGCGGCAACGATTTCGGCGTCAATGCCTACTACCGCAACCTCGGCAATGGCAAGTTCGAGAACGTGGCCCATCAGCTCGGCCTCGACAAGGCCAGCTTCACAATGAATATCGGGATTACCGATCTCAATCGCGACGGGTTTCCCGACTTCTACATCTCGAATATCGTCACAATGAATAAGGACGAGAAATACGTTCTGCCGGACACGAAGATGCGGATGAAGTTCGATCCGAAGAAACTGGCCACAATGCGCGTCGTCGAGGCCAACGATCTCTTCACCTCGAACGCCGTCAACGGAAAGCTCGAGTCGTACACGCACTCCGACGCCGTCGGCCGCGGCATGAGCTCGACAGGCTGGTCGTGGGGCGCGAACTTCTTCGACTTCGATAACGACGGCGACGACGATCTCTATCTCGTCAATGGCATGAATGAATATGCGGTCTATTCCAGCATCAATCCCTACTTGAGCGATAGCAGCGGCCAGTCTCGCAACGTGATCATGCCGGTTGCGGACAAGGAGCGCGCCGTTTTCTTCGTCAATACGAACGGCCGGCTTGAGGAACAGTCCGCGGCCAGCGGCGCCGATGCCCTCGGCAACGCCCGCGGCGTCGCGTATTTCGACTACGACAACGACGGCGACCTCGACATGATCGTCAACAATTTCGACGGTCCGGCCGTGCTCTATCGCAACAACAGCGAGAAGAACGGCAATCACTGGCTGAAGATCCGCCTCGAGGGCAACCCGGCCAAGGGCGTCACTCGCGACGCCATCGGCGCGCGCATCATCGTCGACACGGCGCACAACAAGGGCCTCTGGCGCGAGGTCTTCAGCACTGTCGGCTATCTCACTTCGAATCCGAAGGAGCAGCACTTCGGCCTCGGCAAGGACACGTCCGCGGACGTCACGGTGATTTGGCCCGGCGGCGAGCGCCAGCATTTCGCCGGTCTCGCCGTCGATCGTGCGTGGCACATCGCGCAGGGCGGATCGCCCGTGCCGGTTCCAAGTCCGCAGAAGAAGAACGCTGCGGAAAAGAAATGATCGGCTGGCGGCGGTTGAGAGCGTTCGCGATTCGTCGCGATCTCCGCGCCGCCGCCATGGCCCTCATTGTGATGTCGCTTTCCGCTGTGCCACTTGGGAGCCTCTGCACAGCCTCCGTCACCCTGAGCCGCGGAGACGGCGAAGGATCTCAACCTGCGTATCTTGAGATCCTTCGCTCCGCTCAGGATGACGGCTCGACAGGCTCCGTGCACTTAGGTGTCTTGGCAGAGGCATTGCCACAAGGGAATGTGGTGCCGGAGCCTATGCCAACCAGCGCGGGTGCCCGCGGCGCGAATCGTCTGATTCATGAGAAGAGCCCGTATCTTCTGCAGCACGCCCACAATCCGGTCGACTGGTATCCATGGGGCCCGGAGGCGCTCGAGCGGGCGCGCGCCGAAGGCAAGCCGATCCTGATCAGCATCGGGTACGCG
>DASQGS010000089.1:0-5871 GCA_035632455.1 Thermoanaerobaculia bacterium
TCAGCGATCCGCGCGCCCGCGCCGCAGTGGCGTCCTCGTCGATCGAGCGATATCCCGGCTACACGATCGCAATCGTTGAATTCGATGACCAGGGGCGGTTCTGGGATCGCCGGCAGGTCGCGGCGCTCGAGGCAGAAATGACCAAAGAGGCGAGCCTGGCTGATGAAGCACCAGTGAGCACGCTGGTGTTCGTCCACGGGTGGCGTGACGACGCGCGAGTCTGCGACAAAGCGCTGGTTGCCTTTCGCGAGTTCGTTCGCCGGATCTCAGTCGATGATCTCGGGAAGCTCCCGGGGCGGCATCCCTTGATCGGAATCTTTCTCGCGTGGCGCGGCTACTCGAGCTACGTCTGGCCGTTCGAGTTTTTCTCATTTGTGGGCCGTAAGGACACGGCGACGCGAATCGCCTCGGGCGACGTTCCGGAGCTCCTCGCATACCTCGATTCGTTTCGACGAGAGCTCACCGCCTCTCGCAAAGAGGCTTCACGTCTCGTAGTTATCGGGCACAGTCTCGGCGGCACGATCGTCTTCGAGGCGCTCGCGAACATCTATAAGGCACGGCTCAGCGAGGGCTGGCCGGGACGCGACGTCAACGGACAGAGCGGGATCGTTTCAGGTTTCGGTGATCTCGTCCTCCTCGTGAATCCAGCGTTCGAGGCGGAGCGCTGGCACTCGATTCATGAGCTCGCGTCGTCTTACGTGAGCTTCTCGAAAAACCAAAGGCCGCTGCTCGTCGTGGCGTCATCGGAGACCGATTTGCCAACCAGTCGGTATTTCCCGATTGGGCAGCGCTTCGGAACGATGTTGCAGAAGACGCGCGACGAAGAACAGCGGCGCGCACTCATCACGTCGATCGGTTACTACGAGCCATTCGTCACGCATCACCTTAGGCGGGGCGACCTTCCGCCGGATGACCGTTCCGAGGTCCCGAGCGACTTCGACATTACGAACTGTGTGGCGAAGATGCCCCAGATCCCGCCGGCTGCCAACGTGGGCGCGTTGTTCGAGAAGGGGCATGTCGACCAAGGTGAGCGCGACGAAGGCTGGGGTGCAGAGCCGTGCCTCGCCGAGCGCCACCTCGGGCCGCTTCTGCTGACGTGCGGTCCGAACGTGCAACGCGGGAACCCATTCTGGGTCGTGCGGGTCGCGCCTAACGTGCTGCATCAGCACAACGGCTTCTTCAACCCTTACTTCCTCGTCTTCGCACGCGACCTCATCCTCGGCAGCCTGAATTGATGTGAGCGAGTGCCAAGAACTTGGCAAATGCCAAGATTCCGGCATTCGCTTTCTATTCTTTTCAATGGTTTGTGATGGCCGGGCGATTGCGAATGTAACGCGGAATGCTAGCGCTCATTCTGGTCGTGCTTGCCGTCGCACAAGACTCCGGGCCTCCGCCAGCTTTCGGGAAGGTCATGTTGGCGTCCCCACGATCCGACGGCCTCGCTGCCTGGCAGAAGGTCTATTCGGTCATGGTGTCGCCGCGATGTCTCAACTGCCACACGGCGACAAAGTATCCGCAGCAGGGTGACGATCGGCACCGTCATGTCGCGAACGTGATCCGCGGTCCGCAAGGCAAGGGCGTCGTTGCGCTGAACTGTTCGACCTGTCATCAATCGACGAACGCGGATAGCACCGGCGTGCCCGGCGCGCACAACTGGCATCTCGCGCCGCTGTCGATGCAGTGGCAGGACGTGAGTGATCGACCGCTGTCGAGCGCTGAAGTCTGTCACTCCGTTCTGCGCCTGCTCGACGGGCCGCACCTATTGAAGCACCACGACGAGGAGCCGCTCGTTCTGTGGGCCTTCAATCCAGGACGCCGTCCCGATGGAACGATGCGGACGGTGCCGCCGATGACGCACGCGCAGTTCGTCGAGGCAACGCGGCAATGGGTTAAGGCAGGCACGCCATGTCCATGACGACGTTTCACCTTCTGGTGAATGGCGAGCGCAGCACCGTGACGGTCGATCCCTCGACGCCACTCCTGTGGGTTTTGCGCGAAGACCTGAAGCTTACGGGGACCAAGTACGGCTGCGGCATCGGCGCGTGCGGCGCGTGCACGGTGCATCTCGACGGCGCCGGCACGCGTTCCTGTCTGGTGCCGGTCTCGCTCGTGGGCGATCGAAAGATCGTGACCATCGAAGGAATGGCGCGCGATCCGATCGGGCGTGTCGTGGAGAACGCCTGGGTCGACAACGACGTCGTGCAGTGCGGCTACTGTCAGAGCGGACAAATCATGAGCGTGGTTGCGCTGCTGAAGTCCAATCGAAGACCGACCGATACGAGCATCGAAGAATCGATGGGCGGCAATCTCTGCCGCTGCGGAACGTATGTGCGCATTCGCGCGGCGATCAAGAGCGCGGCGGAGAAACTCACATGAATCGCCGGACCTTCTTTCGAATCTCCGCGGCGGCCACCGGCGGTTTTCTCATCGCCATGTATTTCGACTCTCCGATGTCTGCGCAGGAGACGGCGCCGAAGATCTATCCGCCTGACGCCTTCGTGCACATCAAGCCGAACGGCGAGATTGTCATCATGGTCAACCGTGTCGAGGTCGGCCAGGGTACGAGCACGGCGCTGCCGATGATTCTCGCTGAGGAGCTCGATGCGGACTGGTCGAAAGTGATCGCCGAGATCGCGCCGGCCGCGGATGTCTACAAAGACCCGATCGTCGGAATGCAGATGCTCGGCGGCTCGATCTCCATCGCGAACTCGTATCAGCAATACCGGGAGCTTGGCGCGCGCACGCGTGCGATGCTGATCGCGGCAGCGGCGGAGCACTGGCATGTCGCGCCCGAGCAATGCCGCACCGCGAACAGCATCGTCTACGGGCCCGCCAACCAGAAGGCTTCGTACGCGGAGCTGGCCGAGGACGCGGCGCGCCGTCCGATTCCCGAAAAGGTTCACCTAAAAGAACCAACGGAGTTTCGTCTCATTGGTAAGCCCACGCGGCGGCTTGACGGCCGCGCGAAAAGCAACGGCTCGCAGAAATTCAGTATCGATCTCGACTTTCCGGGCATGAAGGTCGCGCTACTCGCGCGGCCGCCCGTTTTCTTTGGACGCGTGCGAAGCTTCGATGCTGCGGACGCGCGCAACGTTCTCGGTGTTGTCGATGTCTTCGAGATCCCCCTCGCGAAAGGGAAGGGCAGCGCCGTGGCGGTTGTCGCCGACCGATTCTGGGCGGCGAAACAGGCGCGCGACCGGCTGATCATCGACTGGGATCTGTCAGGCGTCGAGCACGTCGACACAGGCGAGCTACGCAGCCGGTTCAACGAGCTGGCACGTACCACCGGCAAGATCGCCGTGAATCGCGGCGACGCGAAGACGATGGACACCATTGGCGCGGACAGTCGCATCGTCGCCGAATACGAGCTCCCGTATCTTGCGCATGCGCCGATGGAGCCGCTCAACATCACGCTCCGCAACGACGGCGATCGCGCAGAGGCGTGGACCACGTCCCAGGTACCCGACACGCAACGGCAAGCGATGGCCGAGGTCCTCGGTTTCCCGGCCGATCGCATCACGTATCACATCGGCTTTGCCGGCGGGGCGTTCGGGAGGCGCGGCACGCTCGACGAGCACCTCGAGCGCGAAGTCGCTGCGGTCGCGAAGCGCATGCGCGGAGTTCCGATCAAGCTGATCTGGACGCGCGAGGACGACGTGCAGGGCGGCTATTACCGGCCGATGGTCGCACATCGCGTGGAGGTCGGCGTAGGCGACGATGGAATGCCCTCGGCGTGGCGGCACGTGGTCGTCGGGCAGGGAATCGTCCTGGGCACTCCGTTCGAGTCTTTCTATGCGAAGGACGGCATCGAAGCGCTGCTGATCGAGGGGACCGCCGACACGCGCTATGCGATCCCGAACTTTCAGGTCTCCGTGCACCATCCGACCGTGAACGTGCCCGTCCTCTCGTGGCGATCGGTCGGCTACAGCCATAACACGTTCGTCGTCGAGACGCTGATCGACGAGCTCGCGTTGCGCGCGAACGGCGATCCGATTGGGTATCGCCTGAAGCTTCTCGATGCGAACGCGAGACGACAACGCGCCGCGCTCACTCTTCTGAACGAAAAAAGCGGCTGGCGCAACACTCTTCCGCCGGACCATGCGTGCGGAATCGCGCTCAGCGAGTATCACGAGACGGCATCCGCGTGTGCCGCCGATGTCTCGATCGAGGACGGTCGCCCGCGAATTCATCGCGTCAGCGTTGCGGTAGCGTGCGGCCTGGCGGTCAATCCGATGACCATCGAGAATCAATTTCAAGGCGGAATCGCGTTCGGCGTGACACAGTTGATGGCAAAGGGCGCGATTACGCTGAAGGACGGTCGCGTGGAGCAGCGCAACTTCGACGGCTACACGCCGCCCTACATCAAGGATGCGCCGGTCGCGGTGGATGTCCATATCGTTCCAAGCGCCGAGCCGCCGACAGCCGTCGGCGAATGCCCGGTTCCGTTGATTGCACCCGCAGTCGTCAACGCACTGGCACGGCTCACCGGGAAGCGCTATCGGTCGCTGCCTCTCGTCACGGTTTGAAGCACGAGGTCTTAACCCGTTTCGAGGATTGCCTCTGCGTCGATCGTAATGTCGATGTCGTCACCAACGACGACGCCGCCGCGATCGAGGGTCGAGTTCCAACTGACGCCGAAATCCTGTCGATTCAATCGGCCTGTCGCCTCAAAGCCGGCGCGCGTCTTCGGCCCGCGATCCGCGCCACTTTCCCACCACGGCGTCTGCCACGTTCCGAGAAAACGGACGTGCAGCGTGAGCGGCCGGGTCACGCCGTGAATCGTAACGTCACCGAGGACGTTCGCCTCGAGGGCACCGGCCAGCTCGACGGTTCGTGACTTGTACGTGATTGTCGGAAATCGTTCGACATCGAGGAAATCCGCGCTTTTCAGGTGAGCATCGCGGGCGGGCTCGCCGGTCCACAACAGAGCCGCATCCACCGTGACCTCGAGCTGCGTGTTCGCAGGCGTGTCGGGATCGAACACGAGACGGCCATGCACATCCTTGAAGTGCCCGCGGACGTGGGTAACCATCATGTGCCGCGCAGAAAACTCAACGGCGGTGTGGCCAGGCTCGAAAAACCATTCTGACATGTCGCTACCGCGGTCAGTATCGCACAGCAGTTGGGTCTAAGATGATCGCCTACGCCATGCACAGCGAAATCCGTCGCGTCGTCGACACGATCTCGGAGCTGATCTGGACCGCAGCGGCTGGTGGCAGCGCCGAGTTCGTCAATCGGCGCTGGTCCGAATACACCGGCCTGACGCTCGAACAAGCTCGCGGTTTTGGATGGCATGCGGCGATCTGGCCCGAGGACTTGCCGCGCCTGGCCGAATACTGGGATTCGCTCGCCGCGTCCGACGCAGGCGCGCGCGAAATCGAAGCGCGCATTCGCCGCGCCGACGGCGTTTATAGGTGGTTCCTCTTCCGCTGCAGTCCTCTCGGTGAAGCGCCCGTCGAGTGGTATGTGACCACGACCGATATCGATGATCGCAAGCGGGCAGAGGAGGCGTTACAAGCGAGCGAAAAGGGCTTTCGGTTGCTCGTTGACTGCATTCCCGGCCTGGTCTTCACGACAACTCCGGAAGGGGACGTCGAATTCGTGAATCGACCGCTTCTCGACTACTTCGGGATGCCGGAAGAGGATGTGAAGCGCTGGACGACCGGAAGCGTCGTTCATCCCGACGATCTGCCCGAGGTCATCACGAAGTGGACCCGCGCCGTGGAAACGGGCCAGGACTACACCCATGAGAATCGCCTCCGCCGTGCGGACGGTGTGTATCGCTGGTTCCACGCGCGCACGATTCCGCGACGGAACGCGGAAGGGCAGATCATCCGCTGGTACTCGCTCCTGACGGACATCGAAGAATTG